>NZ_JBEYTM010000009.1:0-201686 GCF_040643055.1 Streptomyces sp. NPDC047515 | reverse complement strand
CCACCCCCCAGGTCATCCGTTCGACAGGGGGCAACAGTCATGCCGGGCCCGGAGGCCAGCGGCCCTCTTGCAGGACCGCGAAAAACATAACGGGGCGCGGTGCGGCGCGGGGTCGGTAGCAGCGCGACTCTCCCAGACGCCACACAGGGTGGCAGCGAAGGTGGCGACAGCCGAGGGCTCGGCGGTGCGGTAGGCGGGCACCGCTCGGGCGAGGGCTTCGGCTTGCTCCCCGGTATGGCCGGCGTGAATGAAGCGAGGGATGGCGAAAGCTGTGTCTGCCCACGCCGGGCCGGGACAGGCAAGGGCCCAGTCCAGTACACGGATTCCGTTCGCGGTGGCCAGCATGTTCAGCGGCGACACGTCGGAGTGGACGAGGGCACGGCCTGCGAGATCGGGGCAGCGGTCGTCAGGGAAGAACCCGGTCCAGCGGATGTGCAGCGGCTTCTTGCGGACCTGCTCAGGCCACGGTGTCACGGACATGACGGTGAGCGCGTCGAGGAAGGGGCCGAGGTCGGGTGAGCCGGGGCTGAGGTCCGGGTGCTGACCGACGAGGTACTCGTACCCGGTGAGCAGCCAGCCGCCGGCGTCGACCTGCCAGAGTACGCGGGGGGCGTCGGTCGCGGGACGTTCCTGGATTACGGTCACGGTCCTTGCCTCCTTGGTCAGTGGTGCCTGGACGTGCTGTGTGGCGCCTCGGCCGGCGCGACTGGGGACGGTGCCGACCGAGGCGTGCCCCGCCCGCCCGGGGTCTGTCGGGTCATCCGAGCGGGCGGGGAGATCAGAGCGCCGGGAATCCGGCGTCGGTGACGGCCATCGCCGACGGTGTGTCGCGGTGGGCGAGTTCACCAGTGGTCATGGTGGCGAGCGCGGCGAACCCCGCGGCGGTGCCGAGCACCCATATCCAGCTCAGGCAGCGGCCCACAGGATCACCGGATGCGGCCCCGCGCTGCGCAGCCTGGCGCGTGGTCATGCGGCGTTCTCCTGCGCCTGCTCGCGCTGGGCGATGAGTCGCTCGAACTGGATCACGTACAACTCGACTTGGTCCGAGGTGAGGACGAGAAGGGACTCGGCCGTACCGCCGTCGTCGTAGTGGACCAGGACCGGCAGCGCGCCTTGCTGGGCCCGGTGGTCGTACACGGCGTCGCGTCGCACAGGGGTCACATACGTGGCCTGTGCCGGGGCGGGGCGAAGGGTTGTTCCGTCGGCCGGCGCCGACCACTCGTCGCCACCGCCCGGCGGACGCAGGTGGGCGGACTGTCGCCCCCGCGCTCCGTGATGCTGCTCCGAAGGGCACCGGTCCGCGTCGGCCGCATAGGTGTCGACCGCGCGCCCGCGGGATCGTTCAAGACGACACGCTGGTGCCGCCACATGGGGGCGACGGCCGGTGGCCCCGGCCTTGCGGACCCGCAGCGCTGCGCCGCGCCTGCGGGTCTTTCGCGCCGGAAGCTTGTCGTAGGGCATCTTCCAGCGGTCGGTGTTGACCAGCGAGTTGTGCAGTGCGGTCTCGTACAGCGGGACGCGGTAGACGGGGTCGAACATCGAGTTGGCCAGAGACGCGGGGGCCGTGGTCCGGTGGAAGAACTGGCCTGACCCCGGCCTCGGTGTCGTGGCCCTCCTGGTCGCGACCATCGGCTACCGGCTCGTGATGCTCGCCGAGAAGACCGTTTCCTATCTGATGCTGGCCGCGCTCATCGCGCTCACCGTCTGTGTCTTCGTGTATTTGCCGATAGGCGGGTACCTGGGCAACTCGTACTTCGCACTGACACCGTTCCTGCTTCAGTTCGGTGCCTCCGCGACCTTCCAGATCGCCGTCGCTCCGGTCGTCTCCGACTACACCCGGTACCTGCCCGCGAGGGTCTCCGGCGGAAAGGTATCCGCGTCCGTCTTCTGCGGCACACTGCTCTCCGCGATCTGGATCGAGATCCTCGGCGCCGTACTGGCGATTGCCTACCCCGCGGGGAGCACGGTGGGAGGCTTCCACCAACTCGCGCTCAACATGTCACCCGCAGCGGCCGACGTGGTGATGATCGTCTCCCTCCTCACCTGCCTGAACGCGGTCGCCGTCGCCTTCTACAGCGGTTCGGTCGCCTTCCTCACAGCCGTCGAGGGATTCAGGAGTTTCGTCTCGACGTTCGTGGTCAGGGCACGTTCCATTGTGGGGCTGGGTGCCCTGGCGATCGTGGCCAGCCTGTTCCTCCCGGAGAACGCGCTGAACTCCTTCAGCGTCTTCCTCGCCATCCTCACCTACTTCCTCATCCCGGACTTCGACCGCGAAGCGGAGTACACCCTTGTGGCAAAGGCGCGCCCGCAGGCGACCCCCCCAGGCCGCCTCAGCCGGCGAAACCCGGCACGACCAGACCGGACTCGTACGCGATCACCACCGCGTGGGTCCGGTTCTGCGCGCCGAGCTTGGTCAGCACGTTCCCGACATGCGTCTTCACCGTCTCCAGGCTCACCGTGAGCGACTCGGCGATCTCCGGGTTGGACAGACCGGTGGCCATCAACCGCAGCACCTCCTCCTCCCGCCCCGTCAGCGCCGCCTTCGGCAACGCCTCGGCGGAGCCCAGCGGGCGGGCGGCGACCATCCGGCGCAGTGCCGCCGGGAAGAGGATCGCCTCCCCCGTTGCCACCACCCGCACCGCCTCCGCGATCTGCTGGACCGGAAGCCGTTTGAGCACGAACCCACTGGCCCCCGCGCTGAGCGCGGCGGTGACGTAGCCGTCGTTCTCGAAGGTGGTGATCACCACGACCTTCGGCGGTTCGGCGGACTCGGCAAGGAGTTGCCGGGTGGCCTCGATCCCGTTGAGACGCGGCATCCGCACATCCATCAGGACCACGTCCGGCCGCAGCCGCCGCGCCTGCTCGACCGCCTCGACGCCGTCGGCGGCCTCTCCGACCACCGCGATTCCCGACCGTGCCGCGAGCAACATGCGCAGACCGCTGCGGGTCACCTCGTCGTCGTCCGCGATCAGGAGTGTGACGGGGGTGGCGGCAGGGCCGGCGGTGGCGGGGCCGGCGCCGGTCGTGACGACTGAGCTCGCGGCAGGGCCGGTCGCGACGGCTTCGCTCACGTCAGGGCCGATCATGCCGGCAACCGTACCGGCAGCCGGACCGCCAACCGCCAGTGCTGCGGCCCGTCCGGGCCGGCCTCGAACTCACCGTGCAGCAGCCTCACGCGCTCGGCCAGCCCGGGAAGGCCGTGCCCGGACGTAGGGAAGGCACCCGGGCCCGAGCCTCTGCCCGTGCCCGTGCTCGTCCCCGTCCGGTTGACCACACCGAGCTCCAGCCCATCCGGCGCGGCCGCCACTCGGACCTCGATCGGACCGCCCGCCCCGTGCCGCAACGCGTTCGTCAACCCCTCCTGCAGGATCCGGTACGCCGCCCGGGAGAGCGTTCCCTGGACCTGTGCCGGCTCGCCCGAGAGCTCCAGCTCCACCACCGCGCCCGCGTGCCGCAACCGGTCCAGCAGCTCAGGCAGGTCGGCCAAGGTCCGGGTCGGCGCTGCCTCTGCCTTCTCCTCGCGCAGCACGCCCAGTACGTAGTCCAAGTCCTCCAGTGCGGCGCGGGCCGACTCCTCGATGCCGCGCAGGGCGGCCCGCGCCGTCACCGGGTCGGCGCAGAGCACCTCGCCCGCCACTGCCGCCTGGATCGTGGCAGCGGTCAGTGTGTGACCGATCGAGTCGTGCAACTCGTGGGCCAGTCGGTTGCGTTCGGCCAGCCGCAGCTCCCGCTCGGCCGCCAGCGCGAGCCGCTCGGCCGACGACGGCCCCAACAGCCTGGGCGCCAGCCGCCGCAGAGCGCTCGTCACCACCACACACACAGCCGCTGCCAACAGCACGCAGCCGAGCGCCACCACCCAGCTCTCCCAGCCGCCCGCCACCCGCACGGACCGGCCGAACAGACTCAGCCCCGCCTCGGCACGGAACCGACCCACCGGGAGGGTCAGGCCCGCGAGGATCAGCGCACCGCTCACCATCGCCCCCGCCCACCCCAGTGCCACGTGCAGCAGCAGCCAGACGGGAGTCCGCCAACGGTCGGCGCCGGACGGCGTGGCGGGGGCCGGCCCAGTGCCGGGTGAGCTCGCGGACTTACGTACTGCCACCGGATCCGGCAACGGCACCCTCAGCAGTCGACGGGCGCACATGACCAGCACCCGCCGCGTGGTGCGGGCCAGCCCGACCACGCCGATCAGTGCTGCCCAGACCAGCAGGGTCAGAACGATCCGCAGCCCCTCGGGTGCGGAGCTCCACGCCAGCACCGGCAGGGCGAAAGGCAGCAGTGGAATGCTCGCCAACGCGCCGCCATAGGCGAACAGCGCACCCGCATACGTGGAGCCGCGCAGCAGCGGCCGGATTCCTCTGGTCATGATCGGTCAGTATGACCGGACGGTTCGTCGGTGACCTCCCCCGATCGAGGGAGCGTTTTCTCCCGCCTTCCCGCGATGTGCACCCGAGACCTCGCAGACCAGGATCGTGTCCTGCCCAGCTCACGGGAGGACAGATGATGAACACTCAAGGGACGCGGACGTCGCCGAACCACATGGCGCCGGCTGAGGCCGTGTCGACTCGGACGACATCAACGCCGAGTCGGGCAGCGCCGAGTCGGACGGCATCGACCTCGGTCGCCGGGCCGGACCCGTATGCGCCCTGCCCCCAGGACCCCGGCCACGGCATGCGGCCGCCGGCCGGCAGGAACGGCCTGGCCGTGGCCGCCATGGTGCTCGGCGTCATCAGCTTGATGACCTCGATCGTCTTCGTCGGCGGTCTGCTCGGCCTCATCGGCCTGATCCTGGCCATCGTCGGCGTGAAGACGACCAAGCGGACCGGCACCGGCCGGGGCAACGCCATCACCGGCCTGGTGACGTCGGCCATCGCGATCGTGGTGTCCGTCCTGCTCGCCGTCTTCATGGTCTGGTACGCCAACAACACGCAGGAGTGCTACCAGCCGGAGAGCATCCAGCAATACAAGCAGTGCGTCCACCAGCAACTCACCGGGCACTGACCGGCGCTGACCGGCGGTCGGCAGCACAGCCGACGACGCCCCCGGCCTCGGCGCACCACCCGGGCGGCCACCCCCACCGGGCCCCGGGCCACGACATCAAGGATCAGCACGCCGCCGTGAGCCGGACAGTGGATCCCGTTCCGGCGATGGACTCACCACCCTCCCGCGCGCAAAGAGGCGGAAGGGCCAGTCACCTCTCCCGAGCAAGGACGAGCATCACTATGCGAAACGGACGAATAGCATCTCTTCTGGCCGTCGGTGCCGTGGCGACTTTCGCCTCGGCGCCTGTGCCTTCAGCGGCCTCTGCCTCATCCCAGTCCTCTGCTGCCGAGGCCCCTCTGCTCCAGTACACGCAGCAGAAACCCCAGTGGCAGCGCTGTGACGCGGGGAGCCCCGCCACCTATCAGTGCATGACGCTCAAGGTGCCGCTGGACTACAGCGATCTTGGCGGTCGGAAGATCGACATAGCGGTCTCCCGGCTGAGGGCGAGCAGTGCGAAGGAACGCCGCGGCGTTCTGCTGCTCAACCCCGGCGGTCCCGGTGGGCCGGGCCTGGATTTGCCTGTCGCCCCGGATCTGGACTTCCCCGAGGAGGTGAAGAGCCACTACGACCTCATCGGGTTCGACCCGAGGGGGGTGGGGCAGAGCTCTCCCGTCAGCTGCGGTTTGACCGACGACGAACAGAACTTTGAGCGCCCGTACAGGGCCGGGACATTCGCGAAGGACGTGGAGTGGGCACGTACGGTGGCCGACAAGTGCCAGGCCAAGGGGGGTGATGCGCTGCGGCACCTCACCACCCGCAACACCGCTCGCGACATGGACGTCATCCGCGCCGTGCTGGGAGAGAAGAAGATCTCCTACCTGGGGTTCTCCTACGGCACCTACCTCGGTGCCGTCTACACGCAGATGTTCCCCCAGCGAACCGACCGGTTCGTGCTGGACAGTGCAACCGACCCCGCACGAATCTGGCGGGGCATGTTCCAGGGGATGGCGGAGGGAACCGAGCCCGCCTTCACACGATGGAGCGATTGGACTGCCCGGCGACACACGACGTACGAACTGGGCGATACCCCGGCAGAGGTCCGCAAGACCTTCTGGGACCTGGTCGCCCAGGCCGACCGCGAGCCCATCGACGCCGATGGGGAGCCCCTCACCGGTGACGGCATCCGTGCTCAGCACGCCGCGTTCTTCCACGTTCAGGACGCCGCCGAATGGGTCGCCGGGCTGAAGAAGGCGGCCGAGGACGAGAAGGCGGCCCCGTCCGGTACGCCCGAGCGGGCCCCGAGCCCCGTCCCGTCGGCATTCGCCCGTGACGTTCCCTCGGACAATGACGCCGCGAGTGCTTGGGCTGTCCTGTGCGCCGACACCCGTACGTGGCCGCGCGATCCCGAGCAGTACCGCCGCGACGCGATCCGGGACAAGGCCCGATACCCGCTGTACGGCGATTTCGCGGCCAACATCAAGCCGTGTGCCTTCTGGAAGCAGGGCAGCGAGCCCGAGACAACGGTGAACAACAAGGTCGGTGCACTGATCCTGCAGAACGAGTGGGACCCCGCAACGCCCCTGGCCGGCGGCCAGGCCATGCACCGGGCCCTGCGCGGCTCCCGGATGGTCACCGTCGCCGGGGGAGAGGGGCACATCGTCTACGGCTCCAACTCCTGTGCGGACAAGAGCCGCACGGTCTATCTGACCACGGGCAGGCTCCCGGCCAAGGGCCTGACCTGCCAGACGCCGGGCGGGCAGAGGGAGAAATCCCGCTAGCCTCGCACCACCACGTCTGACCCTTCGCGGGGTCGGGCCACCCACCGTATGGCCGTCGGCCGGGTTCACCGGCGCGTCCCGGCGCCGCCCACAGGCTGGGTCGGACATGCCCGGATGGTGCTCGGCCGGACCGGGTCGACCGTCCGGCCCCCGTGTCCGGTGCGGCAGGTCGGTCATGGCTCCGTCCTCGACCGCACCGGCGGGCCGTCGCGGGCAAACGCGCCCCCGTCCCGCCACGAAACGTCGAACCGGTCCGTGTGGCCGGCACGGCGGGACGAACTGCGGGGCTTGAGGAAGCGGTGCGGCGAACGCCTCACCCGAACAGATCAACCGAAATCGAGGGGGTATGCAGTCGGATGGAAAGGGATAGATAGTTCGGGCACTTCGGTAAACCCGCAGGTGACACGGTTGCCGGGGCCGGTTCGAGTTCCCCGCCCACGGCCGCTGATCCGGCGGAGACGTGATGACCTGCGCATACGTGGGCGACCGGGTTCTCATGGATTCCCATGGGGCCTCACCCCATGGCCCTGGAGCAGAACCAGGAGTGGCCGCGCCGCGTCCCGGCGGGTCGTCAGCCAGGCCTCTCGCGCCGTCAGGCGCCTTACGGGCGGCCACGATTGTGTGCGACGGGCACGGCCGCAGGGAGGTGCTGTGAGCCCGTCGCCCGGACCCGTCACGCGAGGGATTCGTTCGCCTTCTGGCGTGATGTCCGGAGAGTCACTCATGGCAACGCTTTGAAGGTTTGCGGTGTTTCGTGAGTTTGATGCGAATTGCGGCTTGTACGACTTGTTGGTCGTGAGGGGTCGTCGTAGTGTCGGAAGTGCCGCAGCAGGAACAAGGAGCGGCACAGCGACATCCTCCAAAGGAGGCGAAGATGAAGGTCAGCAACATCTTCGACCACGGTGGCAGGGGCCGCGGCGGACGCGGCGGACGTGGCGGACGCGGTGACTTCGGACGCGGCGGACGCGGCGGACGCGGTGACTTCGGACGCGGCGGACGTGGCGGACGTGGCGGACGCGGCGGACGCGGCGGACGCGGCTACGGCGGGGGCTACTACTGACCCGACATCCCTGACTCCATCCCCGATTCGAGGCCGACCCGCGCCCGGGCGCGGGTCGGCTTCGCAGTTCTGGTTTCCGCGCCTATGGAGATGGTCCATAGTCCGAGCACATCTGTGACGTGACACCCATGCGCCTGCGCAGCTCGCTCCCGGGCCCAGTGCCCTCCGAGGAGACTTCTCAGGAGTCGGTGACGGACGTACCGATCCGCACCGACCCCATCAGCGTTCTGGTGGCGTTTCGGCGCTTCTGGCCTCTGACCAGGGGTGACCGGCGCTGGATCGTCCTCATCTTCCTGTGTGCCGTCCTGGCGGCCATCGCCGAGACCATCACCGTTCTGCTCTTCGCCGAACTCGTCGACTCCGCTCTGCAGAAGGGCTCGGTCAGCGCCTTCTGGAAACCCGCCGGTCAGTGGCTCGCCGTGGCAGTCATCGGCGCGGTGGTGGGATATCTGGGCCACTCGGTCGCGGCCTGGGTCGCCGAACGGTTCGTGCTACGCCTGCGGGCCCGCGTGTTCAGCCATCTCCAGACGCTCCCGCCGCACTTCTACCAACGCAATCGCCGGGGTGACCTGGTGGAGCGGCTGACGGGCGACGTGGAGGCCATCGAGGCGCTCGTGGTCTCCGGCATCGTCGGGGCGGCCTCGGCCCTGTTCAGCACGCTCTTCTACGCCGCCGCCGCCCTGTGGCTGCGCTGGGACCTGGCCCTCGCCACCTTCGTGATGGTGCCGCTCTTCTGGTTCACGACCCGTCGATTCGCCGGCCCGCTGCGCGCGGTCTCCCGGCGGGGCCGCGCGGCGGACGGTGCCATCACGGCGGTGGTCGAGGAGACGTTGGTCAACGTCGTCATGACCCAGGCGTACAACCGGCAGGAGGACGAGGAGGCGCGGCTGCTCAGCAAGGCGCGCATCCGGCTGAAGGCGTCGGTGAAGGCCGTCCGTCTCACCGAGTTCTACGAGCAACTGGTCGAAGTTCTCGAAACATTGTGCGTCCTGACCATCATCGGCCTGGGTGCGTGGGAGATCGCCGCGGGACGGATGACCCTCGGGCAGCTCCTCGCCTTCGCCGCCTTCATCGGCTACCTCTATCCGCCGATCCGATCCCTGGGCCAGCTCGGCCTGACGGCCACCGCCGCGACCGCGGGTGCCGAACGGCTGCTGGAGATCCTCGACGCACGGCCCGCCGTCACCGATCCGGCCGTCTCCGTGCCCGCCCCGCCCCGCGGCCGCGCGTTCGGCGAGTTGGAGGCGAGAGAGGTCTTCTTCCACTACCCCGGCAGCACCGAGCCGGTGCTCCGGAATCTCTCGTTCACCGCGAGCCCGGGGGAGTTGCTGGTCATCACCGGCCCCAGCGGCGCCGGCAAGTCCACCCTGGCGGCTCTGTTGCTGAGGTTCTACGACCCGGACTCCGGCAGCATCCGGCTGGACGGCGTGTCGGTGGACCGGCTGCCGCTGACCCACCTGCGTCGCAACATCACGCTGCTGCCCCAGGACACACTCGTCCTGCACGACACCATCGAGGAGAACATCGGTTGCGGGCGCACCGATGTGAGCCACCGTGACGTCGTGGAGGCCGCGAAGGCGGCCGACGCCCACGGCTTCATCCGCACTCTGCCGGAGGGATATGACACAGTCATATCCACGGGCACCTCGCGGCTCTCCGGGGGCCAGCTGCAGCGCATCGCGATCGCCCGCGCCATGCTGCGCGACGCCCCCGTCCTCCTCCTCGACGAACCCACCACCGGACTGGACAGACTGGCCGCGCAGCGGATCATCGCTCCGCTGCGGCGTCTCGCCGAAGGGCGCACCACCATCGTGATCACACACGATCTGGCCCTCGCCGCGGACGCCGACCGCATCCTGGTGCTGGACCAGGGACGCCTGGTGGAGTCGGGCACACACACCCAACTCCTGGGCCGGAAAGGTCTGTACGCCACCCTGTTCGAGCGCCGTTCCCAACCCCCGAACGGCACGGTGTACCAGCCCGCCCGCGCGACGGGAATCCACTGGCGGTAGGCGGGCGGGAGCGGCGCCGGACCGCGTGGGCCGCGGCACGTCCTGACGCGAAGGGCCGCCGGGACGGGCCGTACCCGAACGCGGCCGGACCGCCGGTCGTTACCATCCGCTGTGACCGAAACAGCCGAGACAGCCGAAGAGCCCCTGCGCCGCGCACGCATACTCGCCGACCTGACACCCCTGCGGACCTCCGCCGACTACCGGCGGCTCTGGTTCGGGAACACGGTCTCCTGGATCGGCCAGGGGATGACGGCGCTCGCCGTGTCGCTCCAGGTCTACGACATCACCGGGTCCGCCTTCTCGGTCGGGCTCATCGGATTCTGTTCGTTCCTGCCGATGGTCGTCTTCGGGCTGTACGGCGGTGCGGTCGCCGACACCATCGACCGGCGCAAGCTGGGCCTGGCCGGCTCCGCGGGGTCGTTCGTGCTCTCCGTCGCACTGGTCGCCGCCACCGTCGCCGGGGTGGAACAGGTGGGGCTGCTGTACGCGGTCGTCGCCCTGCAGGCGGCCTGCTTCGCGCTCAACGCACCGGCCCGCAGCTCGATGATCGCCCGGCTGCTGCCGGCCGAGCAGCTGCCCGCCGCCAACGCGCTCACCTCCATGACCAGCACCACCGGAACGCTGGTCGGGCCGATGCTCGGCGGGCTCCTCGTCGGCTGGTGGGGGTACCGAGCCGCGTACACCGTCGACGCCATCACCTTCACCGCCTCGCTGTACGCGATGTGGCGGCTGCCCTCGATGCTCCCGCAGCGCGAGGAGGGCGCGGGCGACAAGCGGGCGTCCGTCGCGGACGGGCTGCGGTTCCTGGGGGCCAGGCCCAATCTGCGGATGACCTACCTCACCGACCTGTGCGCCATGGTGCTGGCCCATCCCCGGGCGCTGTTCCCCGTGGTCGCCGTCGTCTGGTTCGGCGGGGACGCGAAGACCACCGGGCTGCTGGTCGCCGCTCCGGCGCTGGGGGCGCTGCTCGGCGGGGTGTTCTCCGGCTGGCTGGGACGCGTCCGCCGCCACGGACTCGCCGTGCTCATCGCCGTCGCCTGCTGGGGCACCGCCATCGCGGTCTTCGGGCTGACCCGCCAGCTCTGGCTCGGGCTGATCCTCCTGGCGCTCGCGGGGTGCGCGGACAACACCTCGATGGTCTTCCGGAACACCATGCTCCAGGCGGCCGTTCCGGACGAGATGCGGGGACGGCTGCAGGGTGTGTTCATCGTCGTCGTGGCGGGCGGACCGAGGCTCGGCGACTTCGTGGCCGGATCGGTCGCCGATCTGGCCACGCCCGGCGTGGCGGTGACAGGCGGCGGGATCGCCTGTGTCGTCGCCGTGTCGCTGCTGGGGCTGCGGTGGCGCGGGTTCGCGCGCTACGACGCGAAGAATCCGCAGCCCTGAGCCTCAGAGCCTGTCGGGCGGCCTCTGATCGGGCGGCCACGCCCTGGCACGCACTCCCCCAAGGCATTGAGGGCCAGGGGGGACCTCCTCCCGCGTTGCCGAAATGCCCTGGTAGCTCCATCCCCGAGCTCTCAGCTTCGTTCAAGCAGGGGAGACCCCGTCCGAGGACATCCCGGCGCCTTGGAATCGCACGCACCAGACCGCGTCCGCTGCCCGATCGAAGGCCACCCGACAGGCTCTCAGTCCCGCGACGGCCGGGGTTCCACGACGCTCCGGGCGATGTCCAGTTCCACCAGGTCCTGGGGGCGAAGCCGCAGCTGGTCGGCGGTGGCACGCACCTCGTCCGGGCCGCGCTTCAGGATCGCCGCCGCCAGTTCCGGGGCGATGACCGAGAAATAGCTGTCCGGGGTGACATGGGTGTTCCCCGGTGACGCGAGCGCCAGCGCGCCGCCCGAACCGCCCTCGCCGATCACCAGGGTCGTGACCGGGACCCGGGCCCCGGCTATCGCGGCGAAGGCGTCCGCGATGGCCGCGCCCGCGCCCGCCCGTTCCGCTTCGGCGTCGTTCGCCGCGCCCGGGGTGTCGATCAGGGTGAGCACGGGAACGCCGAGCCGGTCGGCCAGCCGGATCACCCGGGCCGCCGTGCGATAGCCGGCCGGACGGGTCGCGGTGCCGCCCTGCGCGACATACGCGACCGTCCGCCCGTCGCGCCGTCCGAAACCGCAGCGCAGCCCCGGATCCGTACCACCGCAGCGGTCGCCGCTGAGCGGCAGCAGCTGGTCGAAGTACGCGTCCAGATACGCCTCGGCGCGGGGCCGGGAGGGCGAGCGGGCTTGCTGGACCGCGTCCCAGCCGGTCGCCGGGAGGTCCGTGGCGGACAGGGCCTCCGGCACCGGAGCGGGCTCGGGGGCCCGGGAACCGTCGGCGTGGAGCGCCCGCAGCCAGCCGGCCACCGTCCGTGGCAGCTCCTCCAGGGGGACGACCGCGTCGATCTGGCCCGCGGCCAGCTGGCCCTCGGCGGTGTAGGCGTGCGGATCCGCGTCCCCGGGCCGCACCCGGGAACCGGCGAACCCGACCTGGGCGCCCGGCAGCGCCAGGATCACATCGGCGCAGGCGCCCAGCGTGGCCCAGCCGCCGCCCGTCGTCGGGTCTCGCAGGACCGCGAGCTGCGCGGGACCGGCCGCCCGCAGCCGTGCCGAGGCGCGGGCCACGCGGTGCAGCTGGGTCAGCGCGACCATGCCCTCCTGCATCCGGCTGCCACCCGTCGCGATGAGCGAGACCAGCGGAAGCCCCGAGGTCCGGGCGGCCTCGTAGGCGGCCTCCAGCCGGTCCCCGGTGCACCGGCCCAGCGAGCCGCCCAGGAAACCGAACTCGAACGAGACCAGGACACAGCGCACGCCGCCCACGGAGGCCAGGCCGTGGACGACCGACTCCGCCTCGCCGGTACGGGCGGCGGCGCGGGCCCGGGAGTCCGCGTACCCGGCCCAGGAGAGGGGGCCGTCTCCGGCGGTGTCGCGGCCGGGCCCGGGGGATGCGGTGAACTCCTCGAACTCGGTGGTGACGGCCGCGATCGCCGCCCGCGCCGTCAGCCGCTCAGACACCGAGCGACCGCTTCATGATCTTGCCAAGGTCGTTGCGGGGCAGCGTCTCCAGATAGCGGACCGTACGCGGGCGCTTGTGCGGGGCCAGCTGGGCGGCCACATGGTCCGCGAGTGCGTCCTCGGCCGGGGGCGCGGTGGGGTCGGCCGGCACCACCCAGGCGACGATCCGCTCGCCCAGATCCGGATCCGGCTCACCGGTGACGGCGGCCTCGCGGACGCCCGGGTGATCGAGGAGCGCGTTCTCGATCTCACCGGCGCCGATCTTGTACCCGCCGCTCTTGATCAGATCGGTGGCCTTGCGGCCGACGATCCGTACGTACCCGTCGGGGTCCCGGGTGGCCATGTCCCCCGTCCGGAACCAGCCGTCCCCGGTGAGCGCGGCGGCCGTGGCGTCGGGGCGGTTGAGATAGCCGGTGAAGAGGTTCGGGCCGCGCACCTGGATCTCGCCGATGGCGTCGGGGTCGGTGAGGACGGTGCCGTCCTCCTCGACCAGACGGAGTTCCACGCCGCGCAGAGGCGCGCCGACCGTGCCGGGGCGCGGCTCGCCGTCGGCCCGGACGCCGGTGTTCATCAGGGTCTCCGTCATGCCGTACCGCTCGATGACCCGGCGACCGGTCGCCGCCGCGATCCGCTCGTGGTCGTGGACCGGCAGCGCGGCCGACCCGGACACCAGCAGCCGGGCCCCGGCCAGCGCCTTCGCCAGCCCGTCCGCGCCGGGGCCGGGCTCGTCGAGGGCCTCCGCCAGCCGGTGGTACATGGTCGGTACACCGAAGAGCATCGTGCCGCCGGACGACAGCTCCCGGGCCACCCCGTCGGGGGAGAACCTGCCCAGGTGCCGCACCGATCCGCCCCGGCGCAGCGGCCCGAGCACGCCCAGGATCAGACCGTGCACATGGAACAGCGGCAGGGCGTGGACGAGCACGTCGTCGCCGGTCCACTGCCAGGCGTCCTCCAGCGCGTCCAGCGACGCCGCGATGGCCCGGCGCGGCAGGATCGCCCCCTTGGGCGGGCCCGTGGTGCCGGAGGTGTAGACGATCAGCGCGGGGGACTCGGGGGAGGGCTCGGGGAGCGGGGCGCCCTCCTCTCCGTCCCAGGCGGTGTCGACGTCGATGCGGTGCAGGGCGGCCAGCGCCGGCGGGAGCACGTCCCCCGCACCGGCCAGCACCACGCCCGGTTCGCTGTCGGCCACGATGTGCCCGAGCTCGCGCGTCCCCGTCCTCGGGTTGAGCGGCACCGCCGGCACCCCGGCCCGTAGCGCCGCGACGACGGCGACCACGGTCCCCGGCGTGGGCGTGGCCCAGACGGCGACCCGTCCGGCGCCGGTCAGACGGGCGGCGAGCGCGCCGGAGGCGGCGGCCAGCCGGGCGTACGTCATGGAGTGTTCGCCGAACCGGGTGGCCTCCCGGACGGAAGCGTCGGCCGGTACGCACAGAAGAGGAGTCACCTACCGCACCCTAACGGCCCGCCCCACGACAGGGGGCGGGCTTTCGACGCCCTGCGACTGCCTCGGGGCGTGGTCGTCGGTCGACGACGCCCGCTTTCGTGGTGCGGTGGGGGGCCCGCACCCGCGTGCGGCCGAGCCCTACTCCCGTTGAAGCCCCCACATGCGCCCGTACGCGTACACGCACCCCGCCGGCGCCAGATCCGACGACAGCAGCATGAAACCGATCGAGTACGACCCCTTCGCGCTGTAGATCGCGCCCATCACCAGCGGCGGAACGAAGCCGCCCAGGCCCCCCGTCGCACCGACGATCCCCGTCACGCTGCCCACCTTCGCCTGTGGTGTCACCTGTGAGACCAGGGCGAAGACGCTGCCGCTCGCGGTGCCCAGGCCCGCCGCCATGCAGAGCAGCGCGATCGTGCCGCCCGGCGCCAGTGCCGGGTCGAAGGACGATCGCCGTCAGGGCGGCCGGACCGAGCGCCGCCGCCGTGACCAGGGCCGGGTGGACGCGGTCCGAGAGCCGGCCGCCGAGCGGCCGGAAGACGGGCGCCGCACGGGAGAGCGGGGATGCCCCCGGATCCGCTCCGGACACGACGCGTGAAGCCATAAAACGGACAAAGCTGCGACAATCGCAGTATGGACCGGCTGGACAGGGAAATCCTCGGCATCCTGCAGGAGGATGCCCGGATCTCGTACCGCGATCTGGGCGTGCGGGTGGGGCTCAGCGCGAACGCCGCGGCCGACCGGGTGCGGCGGCTACGGCGCGACGGCGTCATCCGCGGCTTCACCGTGATCATCGATCCGGCCGCCGACACCCGTACGGGCCTGGTCGTCTTCATCGATGTGACGCTGCGGATCGACACGACGAACGAGGTGTTCGAACGGTCGGTGCTCGCTTTGCCCGGCATCACCGAAGTGATCCATGTGACCGGCGGCCACGACTATCTCGTACGGGCCACCGTCGCCGACACCGCGGCGCTGGACGGACTGCTGCGCAGGCTCAAACGGGAGGCCGGTGTCGCCCACTCCAACACCCGCATCGCGCTCAGAGCGGCGCCTGCCAGATGACGGTCGACGAGCGCGAGCCGTCCTCGTCGCGGCCGTCGTCGGCCACGGCCAGCCGGACGCCGGCCCGCCCGTCCGGCAGCACCGCCGTCGCGTCCACCTCCACCTCGATCGCCGACACCCCCGCCCGCCGGTGCGCGGCGGCGAGCGCGCCCCGTAGCGCGGCGAGGAGCTGCTGGTCCACGGGCTCCCGGACCAATGCGTCCACCGCCCCGTTGAAGTGCACCGAGGGCTGGAAGCCGAGGACGGCCGCGGCGCCCCCGGTCTCCCGCAGCACCAGTCCGCGGAAGGTGGCGGGGGACTCGGCGGGCGGCTGCTGGAGGGCGAAGATCGCCGTCCGCACTTCCTGAATGGTCGAGTCCAGCTCGTCGACGGCCCTGCCGAGCAGTTCGTCGGTCTCCGGGGCGGCGGCCCTGCGACGGGTCGACTCCAGCATCATCTCGGTCGCGAACAGCCGCTGGACCACCAGGTCGTGCAGATCCCGGGCGATCCGGTCGCGGTCCTCGTACACCGCGAGCTGTTCCCGGTCGTGCTGGGCGTCCGCCAGGACCAGGGCGAGCGCGGCCTGTGAGGCGAACTGCGAAGCCAGCTGCCGGTCCACGGCCGTGTACGGGCGGGCACCGCGCCGCCGGGGCAGGGCCAGGGTGCCGATCAGCCGCCCGCCGCTCTGCAGCGGGAGCATCATGCTGGGGCCGAACCGCGACCGCACATGCGTCGTCATCCGGGGGTCGGTCGCCGAGTCCTCGATGAACACCGGCTCTCCGCCCAGCAGTTGGGCCAGAACGGCAGAGCCCGGCTCGATGGTCGTACCGACGATCCCGGCCGGGTCGTCGAGCGTGGACGCGGTGACGATCTCCATCCCGCCCTCCTCGGTCGGCTGGAGGATCACCCCGGCACTGGCGTCGGCGAGTGTTCTGGCCCCTTCGGCGACGGTCATCAGCGCGTCGGCCGCGTTCCCGCCCGTCAGCAGGGTGGTGGTGATGGCGGCCGCCCCCTCGATCCAGCGCTCCCGCTGCCGGGCCGCCTCGTACAGCCGGGCGTTGCCGATCGCGATTCCGGCCTGCGAGGCCAGCACCCGCAGCAGCGCCATGTCCGTGTCGGTGAAGTGGCCGGTGCGTTTCTCGGTGAGGTAGAGATTCCCGAAGACCTGGCTCTGCACCCGGATCGGCGCCCCGAGGAAGGAGTGCGCGGGCGGATGGCCGGGCGGCACTCCGCAGGAGCGTGGATCGGCGGACAGGTCGTCGCAGCGCAGCGGCTGCGCCTCGTCGATGAGGACGCCGAGCATCCCCGAGTGTCCGTCCGGGAGGCGGCCGATGCGCCGGCGCTCCGCGTCGTCGAGGCCCGAGGTGAACAGCTCGCTGATGGTGCCGAGTTCGGGATCGAGCACGCCGAGCGCGCCGTACCGGGCGTCGGTCAGCGCGGTCGCGGTCTCCACGAGCTGCTGGAGAGTGGCCCGCAGTTCGAGATCGGTGCCGACGCTCAGCACCGCTTCCAGGAGCATCGGCAGCCGGGGCGACCGCGAGGTGCCGGACGGGGCGGCCGTCCCCTCGCCCGAGGGCCCCGCGGCCGGGTTCGCCGCGTCGTCGGTCATGCGCCGCACCCCCCGAGGTGTTCAGCAGGCGAGCGGGTCGAGTACCAGCGGCTGGATCCGGCCGTCCAGCATCGCGCCGAGCCCCAGCACGGAGGACACGTCGGGCCGCTCCGCGATGTGCACGGGCACGCCCGTGGCCTCCCGCAGCATGTGGTCGAGACCGGGCAGCAGCGCGCTGCCGCCGACCATCATGATTCCGCAGTCGGCGACGTCGGCGACCAGGTCGGGCGGGCAGGCCCGCAGGATCTTGCCGAGTCCGTCGAGCACCGCGGTCAGCGGGGCATGGATGGCCTGGCGCACGGAGGCGGTGTCGACGTGCACGGAGCGGGCCAGACCGGTCGCCACGTCACGGCCGTGGATCTCGGTCGTGGCGGGTCCGTGCGCGCTCAGACCGCTGCCGCTGAGCGCCACTTGCAGTGGGCGTACGGACTGGCTCGGCAGCATCAGCTCGTGGTGCTGGCGCAGATGCTGGATCACCGCGTGGTCGATGGCGTCGCCGCCGATCGGGATGCGTACGGCGGTCACGATCGAACCGAGGGAGAGCACGGCGATCTGGGTGGTCGCCGCCCCGCACACCATGATCATGGAGGCGGTCGGCTGCTCGACGGGGAGCCCGCAGCCGACGGCCGCCGCGATCAGTGTGTCGACCAGCTCGACCCGCCGGGCACCCAGCCCGACCAGGGTCTCGACGGTGGCCCGCTGGGCGAGCGGATCGCTGTCGTGCGGGGTGCAGGCGGCGGCCCGCAGCCGGGGCTTGCGGCGCAGCTGGCGCCGGAGCTTCTCGCCGAGCAACTGGCGCAGCATGCGCTGGGCCATCTCGATGTCGATCACCGTTCCGCCGGTCACCGGGCGGACCACCCGGATGTAGTCGGGGGTGCGGCCCGTCATCTGTTCGGCGAGTTCGCCGACGGCGATGAGTGAGCCGGTACGGGTGTTCACGGCGGCGGCGCTCGGTTCGTCGACGACGAGTCCGGGCCCCTTGACGTACACACGGGTCCGGGCGGCCCCGAGGTCGACGGCGACATGGCAACGGCGCAATTGCTCAAGGCTGACGGTCACGGCGGGTTCTCCCGAGAGCGCGGATGGGGGTACCGGCGGCAGCCGGCCCTCCTGGCATCGTGCGCCGTTCGGAGTCATCGCGCGCGTCGGGGTGAGCCGTAGGAGGGACGGGGCTGACGGGGTGACAGCGGAGCGGGGTACCCGGAGGTCAGCCGGGCAGCAGTCGCTGGAACAGCCCCCAGGTGAATTCGGCGACATGGCATTCACCCGTTCCGGGCGCGGTGATCGCGAGCGCCCACCGGGTCGGCGCGCTGCCCTCCATCGGGCGGGCCGGTGCGAAGGCCCGCGCGACCTCGTCCACCGTGCCCGACCAGGGACGCAGATCCTCGACCGCGCGCAGCTCGGGACCGGGCCTCCCCGGCGCCCGGACCAGCCATTCGTTCCATACGGCCCCGCCCGGCGCGACCATCACCTCGAATCGCAGATCGGGCCAGAGCGGCACCGGCCACAGCAACGCGTCGCACTCCAGGTCGCCGATCGCGCGGCGCGTGGACGATTCGGGCTCGCCGAGCACCGAACGGTAGCGGCGCAGGGCGCCCCGCCCGCGGGGCGCCCGCACCATGGCCTGCCAGCGGCGGTTGGCCTCGCGCATCTCGGCGAGCGAGGCACCCAGCTCCTGCCGGGCGTCGGCGACGAGATCCGGCTGATGGTCGGCCATCCGACGCAGCAGGACGAGCTGGAACTCACGAGGGCCGAAAGACGGGTTCGCGGTCACGGAATCAACAGTTCCACACAGAACCCTCACACGAGCGGCTTTCTCCCTTGTCCTACTGGCATCTAATCTGCGGGCGCCATGGATTATTGCCACCCGTGTCAGCGGCATCTCAACGGTGCCCTGGCCTGTGCCGGATGCGGAACCCCCGTCGAGGCGCTGAGCCCGTACGTCACGCCCGCGCTCTCCGGTCACGAGCCGGACGCGGAGCACGAGACGCCCGTACCGCCCCGTCCCGGCGGCCGACGCCGCCGGGGGCACGGTGCCGACCGGCCCGCGCGCGCCACCCATGGACCCCGCGGGGCGGACCGGCGGGACGGGGGAGAGGGGCACGCCGTCCGAGAGGGGCGCGGCCGGCGCGCGCACCGCCGCCGCAGCCGGACGGCCCTGTTCGCCGTGCTCGGCGTGGTGCTCGCCGCCGGGGCGCTGAGCCTGGCCGAGCTGGCCATGGAGCCGAAAGGCGACGACCGCGCCTCGGACTACGTACGCGAATCGACCGAGGTCACGTCCGAACCGGCCCCGGAGCCCTCGGCGAGCGACGCGCCCGAGCGGCCCGGTCCGGTGGACGGCCCCTCCATGCTCCCGGCCACCGATTCGCATCCCGCCGACGTCACGGGCGCGGGCAAGGCCACCGGCGACGCCCGCCCCGAGGGCTCCGGCGTCGAGCCCCGCCCGGCCTCCGCCGCGCCCCCGGCCGCCGCGGATCCGTCGCCCGAGCCGAGCGCCGACGACGAAGCGCCTGTCGATCCCCCGGACCCCGCCCAGCCCGGCGGTGGCCCGACCCGGCCGGCGCCGGAGGCGTCGCCCAGCCCCAGCCCGAGCCCCACCCCGGCGCCGACCCCGTCCGAGACCTGCTGGTTCGTGTGGTTCTGTTCGTGAGCGGTCCGCCCGGTCGCGCGGCCCGCGGCCGCGCCCTGTCCTCAGTCGCCGGACGGGCCTGACTCGCCCAGCATCCGCCGCAGCAGGTCCCGCAGCACGGCCCGGTCCCCGTCCGACAGCTCGGCCAGGGGCTCCCGGGCGAAGGTGAGCGAATCGCGCAGCTGCTGAGCCGTGCGGGCACCCTTCTCCGTCGGGGCGGCCAGCTTCACCCGCCGGTCGGCCGGATCCGGCCTGCGCTCGACCAGACCGCGCGACTCCAGCCGGTCGACGATCCCGGTGACGTTCGACGGCTCGCACTTCAGCTTCTTCGCGATCCTGCGCATGGGCATCGGCTCCAGGGAGAGCAGCCCCAGGACGCGCGCCTGGGCGCCGGTGAGCGAGTGGGCCGCCGCGGCCTCGTCGTACTCCTCGTAGTAGCGCGCCACGACGGTGCCGATGAGTTCGACGACTTCGAGGGTCAGCGGGTCTGTCCGGGGAGTGGCCATGACACCCAGGATAACGGATTACTTGACAATATGAAATATTCAGGGGCATAGTTGTTTCACGTCATGAAGCATTTTCTGCTTCCCGTCCGGCCTCGGCCGGCCGGCGAAGCCTCCCCCACCCCGTGAGGCATTGAGGAGACCCCGAGCCCATGTCTGCAGCACTTCCCACGTCCGGCCGCGAATGGCACCTGGTCGCCCGCCCCCACGGCTGGCCGAAGGCCGAGGACTTCGCGTTGCGTGAGGCCCCGGTCACCGCCCCCGGCGAGGGCCGCGTCCTGGTCCGCAATCTGCACTTCTCGGTCGACCCCTACATGAGGGGAAGGATGAACGACGTGAAGTCGTACACCCCGCCCTTCCAGCTCGACCACCCCATGGACGGCGGCGCGGTCGGCGAGGTCATCGCCTCGAACGCGGAGGGCATCGCGGTCGGCGACCACGTCCTGCACGGCCTCGGCTGGCGAGAGTACGCCGAGGTCCCGGCCGAGCGCGCCGTGAAGGTCGATGCGTCGCTCGCCCCGCTCTCCGCCTATCTCGGTGTGCTCGGCATGACCGGACTCACCGCCTACGCGGGGCTGTTCGAGGTCGCCTCGTTCAAGGCGGGCGACGCCGTCTTCGTCTCCGGTGCGGCCGGTGCGGTCGGCAGCCAGGTCGGCCAGATGGCGAAGCTCAAGGGCGCCTCGCGGGTCGTCGGCTCGGCCGGTTCCGACGAGAAGGTCAAGCTCCTCGTGGAGGAGTACGGCTTCGACGCGGCCTTCAACTACAAGAACGGCCCGGTCGCCGAGCAGCTGCGTGCGGCCGCCCCCGACGGCATCGACGTCTACTTCGACAATGTCGGCGGCGAGCACCTCGAAGCGGCGATCTCCTCGCTCAATGTGCACGGCCGCGTCACCGTCTGCGGAATGATCGCCCAGTACAACGCCACCGAGCCGACCCCCGCCCCGCGCAACCTCGCGCTGGTCATCGGCAAGCGGCTGCGCATCCAGGGCATGCTCGTCAACGATCACTCCGCGCTCCAGCCGCAGTTCGTCCAGGAGGTCGCCGGCTGGCTGGCCTCGGGCGAGCTGAAGTACGGCGAGACCTTTGTCGAGGGCATCGAGAACGGCTTCGACGCCTTCCTCGGCCTGCTGCGCGGCGAGAACACCGGAAAGATGATCGTTTCCCTCGCCTGACAGCCGCTCCGGCGCACGCGTTAGGCTCATCCACAGGCCGTCGCGATCGTGGGCGCGAGTCGCGGCGCACAGCAGAAGGATATTTCCGACATGGCTCTTCAGGACATCACCGTTGCCTACACCGCCGTCGCCACCGCCGAGAACGGCCGTGACGGCCGCGTCTCGTCCGACGACGGCAACCTCGATGTCATCGTCAACCCGCCCAAGGCCATGGGCGGCAGCGGCGCCGGCACCAACCCGGAGCAGCTCTTCGCGGCCGGTTACAGCGCCTGCTTCCAGGGCGCCCTCGGGGTCGTGGCCCGTCAGGAGAAGGCCGATATCTCCGGCTCCACGGTGACCGCCGCGGTCTCCATCGGCAAGACCGCCGAGGGCGGCTTCGGCCTGGAGGTCGCGATCAGCGCCACCATCCCGAACGTCGACGCCGCCACCGCGCAGTCGCTCGTCGAGAAGGCCCACCAGGTGTGCCCGTACTCGAACGCCACGCGCGGCAACATCAAGGTCGAGCTGTCGGTCGCCTGACCGCTCACCACCGGCCGAGGGCCGTACCCCGCCGGGGTGCGGTCCTCGGCCGTGCCCCGGCCGCACCGTGGCGGGAGCGGCCCGGCCCCGCCAGTACGCTGACGCCATGCGTGATCTGGGGGCGGGCTTCGGCTACTTGATACAGGGACAGCGCTGGGTGGGCCGGCACGGCCGCTGGTTCGGCTTCGGGCTGCTGCCCGGCCTCATCACCCTCGCGCTGTACGTGGCGGCGCTCGTCGGCCTCGGCTACGGCGCCGACGACCTGGTGAGCTGGGCGACGCCCTTCGCCGACGACCGGTCCTCGCCCTGGGCCGGTCTGCTCCGCACCACCCTGACCGTGCTGGTCTTCGCCCTCGGGCTCTTCCTCGCGGTGATCACGTTCACCGCGGTCACCCTGCTGGTCGGCCAGCCCTTCTACGAGTCGCTGTCCGAGCAGGTCGACCGTACGGAGGGCGGCGAGATCCCCGAGTCCGGGCTGTCGCTCTGGCGAGAGCTGTGGATCTCCGCCCGCGACAGCATCCGCATCCTGGTGCGGGTGGGGCTGTACTCGGTGCTGCTCTTCGCCCTCGGATTCATTCCGGTCGTCGGCCAGACGGTCGTCCCGGTGATCGGTTTCTGCGTCACCGGCTACTTCCTCTCCGAGGAGCTCACCGCCGTCGCGCTCCAGCGCCGCGGCATGGTCCTGAAGGACCGCCTCGACCTGCTGCGCGGCCGCCGCATGCTGGCCCTCGGCTTCGGCGTACCGCTGGGGCTCGCCTTCCTGGTCCCGTTCGTCGCCGTGTTCCTGATGCCGGGCGCCGTCGCCGGGGCCACGCTGCTGGCCCGGGACCTGGTGGCGCCCGACGAGGACGAGGGCGCGGCCCCGGCCCCGGCCCCGTACACCCTCGACAAGGGCTGAGGAGCTCCGCCGCCATGACCGAGATCATCGCCGTCGCCGTCATCACCGTCCTCGCCGTCATCAGTCCGGGCGCGGACTTCGCGATGGTCGTCCGCAACAGCTGCCTGTACGGCCGTACGACGGGACTGCTGGCCGCCGTCGGAGTCGCCACGGGTGTGCTCGTCCACGTCACGTACACGATGCTCGGCGTCGGGCTGCTGATCGCCTCGTCCACCGCCCTGTTCACCGCGATCAAGCTGGTCGGCGCGGCCTATCTCGTCCACGTCGGGGTACGGACCTTCCTCGCCCGCGACGATCTCGGCATCGACCTGGACTCGAAGCCGCGGCTGACCCGGCTCGCGGCCCTGCGCACCGGATTCCTCACCAACGCGCTGAACCCCAAGACCACGCTCTTCGTCGTGTCGACCTTCACCCAGGTCGTCGGGCCCACCACCGGCCTGTGGGAGCAGGCCGGTTACGGGGTGTTCATGTCCGTCGCGCATCTCGGCTGGTTCGGCCTGGTCGCGCTGTTCTTCTCGAACGCGCGGCTGCGCACCGCGATGCTGCGGTGGCAGAAGGCCCTCAACCGGGGTATCGGATCGGTGCTCGTCGGACTGGGCGTCACCCTGGGCCTGGCCCGCTGAGCGACGCCCGCCCGACCGGGGTCAGCTGGTGTGCACCTCCAGCGCGGACCGGACCGCGGACTCCAACGCCCCTTCGATCCAGGCCGGCTTGATCGAGGTGTGGCAGCCGGCGAAGTGCAGCGGCCCCTCGACCGACCGCACATCGGCGAACAACTCGGTGTGCTGGCCCGGCAGCAGCACCGACGCCTCGCCGTACGCGTACGGATCGCGCATCCACGACTGGGTGGCGCCGACGCCGGTGTAGAAGACCTCGACGCGCTGCCCGTACACGTCCTGCACCCCGCCCAGGGCGTGCGGATAGCGCTCGTCGTCGTCCAGCGAGTCCCACTTCAGCGCGTCGTCGGCCCAGCTGTACGAGGCGAGGACCACGCCGCCCGCGCTCTTCTCGACGGGGTGGGACGGCTGGAACATGAAGCGGTTGGGGTTGTCGGTGACCGATCCGCCGCCGATGACGTGCGCCGCCTCGGGCTGGTTGCGGGCGTCGGCGCGGTACGCCGCGTAGTGCACACGCTGGTTGGGCGGGAGGTGCCCGGGGGGCACGGAGGGGTGGGCGCCCAGCAGCGAGCCGTCGGCCGGTGCCTTGCCCCGACGGTAGGCGTCGTACAGGCCGGGCCTGATCCTCTCCAGCTCGGTCTTCCAGTCCTTCTCCTCGAACTCCCACCAGCGGCGGCTGAATTCGAGCAGCACCTTGGTCGCCGCGTCGTAGTGGATCTCGGTGATCGCGCGCCGCTTGCCGTACGAGAGCGCGGGAGCGACCGGGATGTGGCGCAGTCCGGAGAACGGCACGGTGATGATCGCCCGGTCGCCGGTGAACGTCTCGCGCACGAGCGGCTTGCCGTCGCGGCCCTCGGACACCGTCTCGACCCGGACACCGTCCCTGCCGTGGCTGATCCTGGTGGCCCGGCGGTCCAGCCGCACGATGTCCTTGACCCGCTCGTACATCGCGTCGGCGAGCGTGGCCGTGCCGCCCGGCAGCTCGAAGAACGCGGTGTCCGGGCTGATCAGCGAGGAACCGATGAAGCTGTGCACAAAGGCGAGATGAAGCCGGGAGGTGAGGTTCTCGACCGTGCCGATGAGGTCGATGGTCCGCTCGTCGAGTTTGGCGGCCTCGGTCAGGAAGCGGTACATCGACCAGTGCCCGTACCGCTGGATCACCCGCGCCCAGCCCTGGACGAGCTCGCTGCCCTCCTTGCCCTCGAACTCCTTGCGCACGGGCGCGAAGGCCTCGCGCACGATCGTCGCGGCGGTCTTGTTCTCGAACTCGGCGGGAACGCCGAACGAGCGGTTGACCGCCTGCGGCTTCGCCGCGTAGTCGGCCTTGCGCATCCGGACGCCGTTGACGTGGATCCAGGTGCGGTTGGCCGGCCGGCCCTCGGCGTCGACATCGACCAGGTAGAAGCGGCGGCGCTTCAGGTCGAAGCTGTCGATGAGCCCGGTGACCAGCGGGTGGCTGTCGGGGATCCGCATGGCGCCGGCTTCGGCGTACTGGTTCGGGTCCGCGAACGGCGCCTTCGCGTTCTCGTGGCCGCCCTTGCGGAAGGTCTTGATCCGGCCGCCGACGCGGTTGCCGTTGGCCTCGACCACGGTGACGGTGTGTCCGGCGCTGCGGAGCAGATGGGCGGCGGTGAGCCCGGCCGGGCCGGCGCCGACGACCAGCACCTTCCTGGGGGCCTTGCGGCTGCGCGGCAGGCCCTTGGACAGCAGGATGTCGCGGTAGTGGGGGACCAGCGGCTGGTCCTGTTCGTCGCGTACGAGGATGGCGCGGGCGATGGTCAGGCAGGCCGCCCAGTCCGATCCGGTGGCCGCCGGGGCGAGCGCGGTGCCGGATGCGGCGGCGGCGTCAACGGCGCGGGGCGCGGCGGCACTTGCGGCGCCGACGGCGGTCGAGGCAAGGGCGGCCGCGCCGGCGGCGGCGCCGGTGATCACGGTGCGTCGGGAGGGCAGGCCGGAAGAAGGTCCGGCGGTCTCGGAAGTCATGCGCCCCACCCTGGGGCGCCCTGGACGGCGCCTGTGCCCGGACGCGCGTAGACCACTGGGAAATCACCCGGAGGTGACGTTCAGCGATCTTGTCGTACCGGTTTCGTCGCAGGCCGTGTCACGCTTGGGGGTTCTCTGGAACGTGAGGTTCCGGCGACCCCAGCAGTGTCAGGAAATCCTGGAACACCGCGGACATGTCCACCGAGTCCGGGTCCAGCAGCCACTGGTACTGAAGCCCGTCCATCACCGCCACCAGCAGCGGCGCCGCGCGCTCCGGCGTCAGGCCACCCGGCAGTCGCTCGCCGTACTCCGCGCGCAGCGTCGTCGCCATGCTCGCCCGGACCTGGGTGTAGCGGCGGGTGAAGAACTCCCGCGCGGGATGACCCTCCGTCACGCTCTCGCCGAGCAGCGCCGAGAACGTCTGGACGATGCCGGGTCGCATCGCGTTGTACTCGACCAGCGAGGCCAGCAGATCGAGCCGCCACCTGCCGTCGCTCCGGGTCCCGCCGCCGGTGTCCCACTGGTCGCGCTCCTCCAGCACGGCGACGAGCAGCGCCTCCTTGGTCGGGAAGTAGTGCAGGAGTCCCTGCTGGCTGAGGCCGACCCGCTCGGCGACGGCGCCCAGCGAGGCGCCGCGGTAGCCGCGCTCGGCGATCACTTCGAGAGCGGCGCGGAGAATCTCCGCCCGTCGCTCCGTGCTTCTGGCCCGCCCCATCGCCCCGGCCCCTTTCGGTGCTCCATCGGTCCCGCACCGAGGACCGTACGCCATCCCGGATAAATCACAGACTGGTAACGAAGCCTACTGTTCTACCGGTCATGCGGTCACTATGGAGACATTCAGTGCAGGACACCGACGAGGAGGTACGGCCGTGGCAGGCGCGTCCACATCCACCCACCCCGATGCGGCCCGCGAGGCCGCGGTCGAAGCGGCGCTGTCCGCACTCGGGCTCGACGACAAGACACGACTGCTGGCCGGGCAGGACATGTGGTCGCTGCCCGCGCTGCCCGCCGTCGGGCTGCGCTCCCTGGTGATGTCCGACGGACCGATCGGCGTCCGCGGGGTCGCCTGGAGCGCCGACGACCCCTCCGTCGCGCTGCCCTCGCCCACCGCGCTCGCCGCGACCTGGGACCCGGCCCTGGCCCGCCGCGCCGGCCGGCTACTGGCCCAGGAGGCCCGCCGCAAGGGAGTCCACGTCCTCCTCGCCCCGACCGTGAACCTCCACCGTTCCCCGCTCGGCGGGCGCCACTTCGAGACGTACAGCGAGGATCCGTACCTCACCGGCGAGATCGGCACCGGCTATGTGCGAGGTGTGCAGGAGGGTGGTGTCGGCACCACCGTCAAGCACTTCGTCGCCAACGACGCCGAGACCGACCGCTTCACCGTCGACAACCTCGTCGCCCCGCGCACCCTGCGCGAGATCTATCTCGCCCCGTTCGAACGCATCGTCAAGAACGCCCACCCCTGGGGCATCATGGCCGCCTACAACCGGGTCAACGGCTCCACCATGACCGAGCACCGCTATCTGCAGAACGCGGTGCTGCGCGGCGAATGGGGCTTCGACGGCTACATCGTCTCCGACTGGCTGGCCGCCCGCTCCACCGTCGCCGCCGCTGAGGGCGGCCTCGACGTCGCCATGCCGGGCCCGAAGACCGTCTACGGGAAGGCGCTCGCCGACGCGGTGCGCGCCGGTGAGGTCGAGGAGTCCGTCGTCGACGGGGCCGTACGGAACGTGCTGCGGCTGGCCGCCCGCGTCGGCGTCCTGGACGGCGCCCCGCCCGTCGTCGACGAGGCGGCGCACCCCGCGACCGTCGACGGCGACGCGCTGGCCCGCGAGATCGCCCGCCGCTCCTTCGTCCTCGTGCGCAACGAACGCGCCGCGCTCCCCGTCGACCCGGCCGCCGTGCGCAAGGTCGCGCTCAGCGGGGCGCTCGCCCGGGACGCCCGGGTCCTCGGCGGCGGCTCCGCCCAGGTCTTCCCGCACCACATCGTCTCGCCGCTGGACGGCCTCACCGCCGCTCTCCCCGCGGGCGTGCTCGACTACCGCGTCGGCGCCGACCCGAACGACGAACTCACCCCCGCCGAGAAGGGCTTCGAGCTGAGGGCCGTCTGTTACGACGCCTCCGGCACCGTCATCGGCTCGGCCCCGCTGCACAACGGCAGCCTCCAGTGGATCGGCGACGACTTCCCCGAGGGCGTGACGCTCAAGACGCTGCACAGCGTCGAGATCACCGGCACCTTCGTTCCGCGCGACGGCGGCGAGCACGTCTTCGGCACCCGCGGCACCGGAGCGCTCACCCTCGCAGTCGCGGGCGAGACCCTGTACGACGAGGTCCACCGGGTCACCGGCTCCACCGACCCCGGCGAGGCGTTCTTCGGCAACCCCCTGGAGCGCGGCCGGATCACCCTCACCGCGGGCGAACCCGTCGAGGTGTCGCTGCGACAGGTCCCCGACACCCTGGGCGAGGACGCGCCGATCCCCGGCGTCTCGTTCTCCCTGTGCCACCTAGGCCCGCGCCGCGACCCCCAGGAGCTGATCGCCGAGGCGGTCGAGGCGGCCCGTGCCGCGGACACCGCGATCGTCGTCGTCGGCACCACCGAACGCGTCGAGTCGGAAGGCTTCGACCGCACCGACCTCAGGCTCCCCGGCCACCAGGACGACCTGGTCAGGGCCGTCGCCGCCGCCAACCCGAACACCGTCGTGATCGTCAACTCCGGTTCCCCGGTCGAGCTTCCGTGGCGCGAGGAGGTCGCCGCGGTCCTGCTCAGCTGGTTCCCCGGCCAGGAGGCCGGCCACGCGCTGGCCGACGTCCTGCTCGGCGCCGAGGAGCCCGGCGGCCGTCTCCCCACCACCTGGCCCGTCGCGCTCGACGACGTCCCGGTCTCGAACACCACCCCCACCGACGGCGAACTCCGCTACGAGGAGGGTGTCTTCGTCGGCTACCGGGCCTGGGAGAAGGCAGGCACCGCGCCCGCCTACCCCTTCGGCCACGGACTCGGCTACACCACCTGGGAGTACGAGAGCCTGACGGCCGGCCCCGACACCGCCACCGTCCGCCTCCGCAACACCGGTACCCGGCCGGGCGCCGAGACCGTCCAGCTCTACCTGGCGCCCCGGGACGACACCGCCGAACGCCCGGTCCGCTGGCTGGCCGGTTTCGCGCGGGTCGAGGCGGCGCCCGGCGAGAGCGCCGAAGCGGTGATCGCGCTGGAGCGGCGCGCGTACGAGATCTGGGACGAGGCGGCGTACGACTGGACGCTCGTCCCCGGCACGTACGAGGTGCAGGCGGCCCGTTCGCTCGGTGACGTACGCCTGACGGCGGCCGTGGAGATCAAGGACTAGCGGGCCACGGGACCCGGCGCGCCCCGCAGCGGCACCTGACGGCCGCTGCGGGGCCCTTCCTCCGCTCCTGCGCTCAGCGCACCGCGAATCCGTACACCGTCGTCGAGACGTACTCCTCGCCCGGCCGCAGCACCGTGCTCGGGAAATCGGGCCGGTTCGGGGAGTCGGGGAAGTGCTGGGTCTCCAGCGCGATCCCGGCGCACGGGCCGAACGGCCGGCCGTCGAAGTGGTCCGCCGTGTACAGCTGCATGCCCGGTTCCGTCGTGGTGACGGTCAGGACCCGCCCCGACGCCGCGTCGTACAGCTCGGCCACGGGCTCCGCCCCGGCCCCGTCCAGCACGAAGTTGTGGTCGTAGCCCGCCCCGACCGGCTTCGGCTCACGGAAGTCGAACCGGGTCCCGTCCACCGGCAGGAACTCGCCCGTCGGCAGCGATTCGGCGTCCGCCGGAGTGATCCGCGCGGCCGCGAGCCGCAGCACCTGCCCGAGCGCGCTGCCGCTGTCGGCACCCGCGAGATTCCAGTACGTGTGATTCGTCAGGTTCAGCACCGTCGGGGCGTCCGTCGCCGCCCGGTAGGCGATCCGCAGCGCCCCGCCCGCGTCCAGCGTGTACGTCGCGGACACCGTCAGACGCCCCGGGAAGCCCTCCTCGCCGTCCTCGGAGACCAGGGACAGTTCGACGCCGTCCGCCACCTCCCGCGCCCGCCACACGCGCTTGTCGAAGCCCCTGGCCCCGCCGTGCACCTGGTTGCGCCCCTCGTTCCGCGTCAACCGGTGCGTGTGCCCGTCCAGCTCGAAACAGGCACCGCCGATCCGGTTCGCGTACCGCCCGACCAGCGCCCCGAAGTAGGGGCCGGGGAACGTCTCGTACCCGGCGAGATCCGGCAGCCCGAGCGCGACGTCCGCCTGCGCCCCGTCCCGGCCCGGCACCTCGACCGACTGCACGATGCCGCCGTACGTCAGGACACGCACCCGCGTACCGTCCCGCTCCAGCGTCCAGCGGTGCACGACGGCACCGTCCGCGAGGGTGCCGAACTCTTCCGTACGCAGCACTGCGCTCGAACCCGTGTCCATGATCACGGAGCCTACGTCGGCGGCCGGGCCGCGGTGACATTGCGGTAGGCGATCTCCGCCAGCCGCGCCTGTCCGTTGCGCCCGGGATGGAACCAGTCCCACTGGCTGAGCTGCTTGCCGGTGAACCGGTAGTCGTAGACCGCCCCGCCGTCGTAACGGCAGCGCAGATCCTTCGCGCAGACCTCCCGCAGCACCTCGTTGTACGCCACGACCCGCTCCTGCACCGAGGTGCGCCGGGCCACGGCGCCCGCGCCCATGTCGTCCGCGTCGCCCAGCATCGACCGACAGATCCCCAGCTTCCAGATCTGCTTGCCCAGCGCGTTGCCGCGCCCCGTCTGCCAGAGCCGCATGAGATCCGGCACGCTCGACACGTAGACCTGCGCCTTCGGTGCCCCGGCACGCAACTGCCGCATCGCCGCCTCGAAGGACGACCGGAAATCCGCCACCGGCGTCATGATCCGCGCCGAGTCCCGGCAGGCGTCATTGGCGCCGATCATCACCGTCACCAGATCCGGCTTCTCCTTCGCCGCCAGCGCCATCTGCTCCGGCAGCTGAGCGATCCTGGCCCCCGTCGCGGCGTGGTTCCAGCTGCGCGCGGCGGCCCCCGACTCACCGAGCAGCCGCACGGCGAGGCTGCGCACCTCGCTGTCCGTGCCGGTCGCCCACGAGACCTCGGGGCAGTCGGCCAGCACCGAACAGGCGTCGAAGCCGCGCGTGATGGAGTCGCCGACGGCGGCCACCGACCCCGGACTGCGGTCCCAGACCGGACCGGGCCTGGCGGACGGCTGCCGCTGCCCGGACGCCGCCCCCTTCGTCGTCCCGTCCCGGTCGGCATCGCAGCTGGTCAGAGTGGCGACGCCGAGCAGCGAGACGATCGCCAGGACAGCGGTCGCGGTGCGCGTACGGTGACGGGCGGAACGATCCTGCATCCCTTGGTTCCCCTCGTTTATGCCCCCGGCAACCCCTTGCGGCACCGGGTGGAAGGCCCGGGTGCCCCGCAGGGTGAAAGCTGAGCGAATGAAGTGCCCAGGACCGACCGTACGTCACACCTCGACCGCCGCCGCGCGGTAGCTTTTCCTCGTCGAACCAGCGCCGCATGCCCTCGCCCGGCTCCACTCGGGTGGCTTTCTGTAAATCACATCACGTCACATACTGTCCCTTTTCAGGAGTTTCACCCCGATGCTGTTTACTGATGACAACCTCGGGAGCCGGCCGAGAAGTGACGGTACGGGCGCGAGGCCGCTGGGGAAGGCGAACTTCGTCCCACACTGGAGGTCTCGGTGACGACACGTGGAGTTCTGTACGTTCACTCCGCACCGCGCGCGCTCTGCCCCCACGTCGAATGGGCGGTGGCGGGCGTCCTCGGTGTGCGCGTCCAGCTCGACTGGATCAGACAGCCGGCCGCGCCCGGCACCTGGCGGTCCGAGTTCTCCTGGCAGGCCCGCCCCGGCACGGCGTCGAAACTGGCCTCCGCGCTGCGTGGCTGGGATCTGCTGCGCTTCGAGGTGACGGCGGAGCCGAGTCCCACCACGGAGGGCGAGCGCTACAGCTCCACGCCCGAACTGGGCATCTTTCACGCCGTCACCGGCATGCACGGCGACATCCTGGTGCCCGAGGACCGGCTGCGGGCCGCGCTGGCGCGCTCCGTCCGCGGCGAGACCGACCTGGAGGCCGAGATCGCCAAGCTGCTCGGCAAGCCGTGGGACGACGAACTGGAGCCCTTCCGTCACGCGGGCGAGGGCGCACCCGTGCGGTGGCTGCACCAGGTGGTGTGACGGGCGCGGAGTCCAGCCCCCTCTCGCGATCGAGGAGGGTCCGGGAACCGGCCCTTTGGCGACCGAGCAGCGGGAGTCCGGGGACAGAGCCCCGCGAAACGCCCCGCGCAGCGGACGAAGCCCGCCTCCCCGAGTGGGGAGGCGGGCTTCGTCGTACCGGACCGCGGGCTGCGGACCGCGGGCTGCGGACCGCGGGTCAGACGCTGCGGAACGCCAGGACCACGTTGTGCCCGCCGAACCCGAACGAGTTGTTGATCGCGGCGATCGGCCCCTCCGGCAGCGGCCGAGGCGTGTCGCGCACGATGTCCGCCTCCACCTCCTCGTCGAGGTGTTCCACGTTGATCGTCGGGGGAGCGATCCGGTGGTGCAGCGCCAGGACCGTCGCGACGGTCTCGATGCCACCGGCGCCACCGAGGAGATGACCGGTCATCGACTTCGTCGCGGAGATCGCGACATGGTCGAGGTCGTCGCCCAGGACCTTGCGCAGCGCCTTCAGCTCGGCGACGTCGCCCTGCGGCGTCGACGTGGCGTGCGCGTTCAGGTGCACGACCTCGGACGGCTTGAGGTCCGTCTGGTCCAGCAGGTTCTGCATCGCGGCGGCGATGCCGCGACCCGTCGGTTCGGGCTGCGCGATGTGGTGGGCGTCCGCGGACAGCCCCTGGCCCAGCACCTCGCAGTAGACCTTGGCGCCACGCGCGGCGGCGTGCTCCGCGGACTCCAGCACGACGACGCCGGCACCCTCGCCGAGCACGAAGCCGTCACGCCCCGTGTCGTACGGACGGGAGGCCTTCTCGGGCTCCTCGTTGTGCTTGGACATCGCCATCATGTTGGCGAACGCGGCGATCGGCAGCGGGTGGATCGCCGCCTCGGTGCCACCGGCGAGGACCACATCGGCACGGCCGGTGCGGATCATCTCGACGGCGTACCCGATCGCCTCGGCGCCCGAGGCGCAGGCGGAGACCGGAGTGTGCACACCGGCCTGGGCGTTGACCTCCAGGCCGACGTTGGCGGCCGGGCCGTTGGGCATGAGCATGGGCACGGTGTGCGGGGAGACGCGGCGTACGCCCTTCTCCTTGAGCACGTCGTACTGGTCGAGCAGGGTGATCACGCCGCCGATACCGGAGGCGATGACCGAGCCCAGCCGCTCGGGCCGGACCGCGTCGTCCTCACCGGCCTTGCCGGTGAAGCCAGCGTCCGCCCAGGCCTCGCGGGCCGCGATCAGCGCGAACTGCGCCGAGCGGTCCAGCTTGCGGGCGAGCGGGCGGGGCAGGACGTCGCCCGGGTCGACCGCCGCGAGCGCGGCGATCCTGACGGGCAATTCGGCGAAACGTTCGCCCTCAAGAGGCTTGACGCCGGAACGACCGGCCATCAGACCTTCCCAGGTCGACGCCGAGTCGCCACCCAGCGGAGTGGTTGCGCCGATACCGGTGACGACCACGGTGCGATTGGTCGAGTTCACTGGAAAATCTTCTCCACGTGTAGAGGGTCGTGAATCAGCGGCGCCACCGCCGGGTGGCGACACAGAGCCGGCCTGATCAGGCCTGGTGCTTGAGGATGTACTCGGCAGCGTCGCCGACCGTCTTGAGGTTCTTGACGTCCTCGTCGGGGATCTTGACGTCGAAGCGCTCCTCGGCGGCGACGACGACCTCGACCATGGACAGCGAGTCGACGTCCAGGTCGTCGGTGAAGGACTTGTCCAGCTGGACGTCCTCGACCGGGATGCCGGCGATCTCGTTGACGATCTCGGCGAGACCCTTGACGATCTCTTCCTGAGTGGCGGCCATGTTGGCGCTCCTTCGATGTTTATCTGCTGGGTTCTGGCGTCCGGGCCGAAAAAGGCCTGGTGTGCCTAGGGGAGGGTAACGACCGTCGCGGCGTAGACGAGACCCGCCCCGAAGCCGATGACGAGCGCGGTGTCGCCGCTCTTCGCCTGACCGGTCGCCAGGAGCCGCTCCATGGCGAGCGGAATCGAGGCGGCGGAGGTGTTGCCGGTGGTCTCCACGTCACGGGCGACCGTGACGTTCTCCGGCAGCTTCAGGGTCTTCACCATCGAGTCGATGATCCGCATGTTGGCCTGGTGCGGAATGAAGACGTCCAGGTCTTCCGGGGCGATCCCGGCCGCGTCCAGCGCCTGCTGGGCGACCTTCGCCATCTCGAAGACGGCCCAGCGGAAGACCGCCTGGCCCTCCTGCGTGATGGCCGGGAACTTGACGTTGCCCTGGGAGTCGAGCGGCAGCTGCGAGACGTCGCCGATGCGGAACTTGTCCCAGGACACGGTCTGCTTGATCGTGCCGGCCTTGTCGCCCTCGGAACCCCACACGGTCGGGCCGATCGCGGGCTCCTTGGACGGGCCGACCACGACGGCGCCCGCGCCGTCACCGAACAGGAAGGCCGTCGCCCGGTCCTCCAGGTCGGTCAGGTCCGACAGCCGCTCCACGCCGATGACCAGGACGTACTCCGCGGAGCCTTCCACGATCATGCCCTTGGCGAGGGTCAGCCCGTAGCCGAAGCCGGCGCAGCCGGCCGAGATGTCGAACGCGGCGGCCTTGTCGGTGCCCAGCTTGTCGGCGATCTCGGTGGCGATGGCGGGCGTCTGGGCGAAGTGCGAGACGGTGGAGACGACCACGGCGCCGATCCGGTCGGCGCTTATCCCGGCGTCGGCGATGGCCTTGCCGGACGCCTCGATCGACATCGCGGCGACGGTCTCCTCGTCGTTCGCCCAGTGGCGGGTGGCGATGCCGGAGCGCGAGCGGATCCACTCGTCGGACGAGTCGATCGTTTCGAGGATCACCTCGTTGGGCACGACCCGGGTCGGGCGGTAGCCGCCGACACCCATGATGCGTGCGTACGGGGCGCCCTTGCTGGGCTTGATCTTCGACATGCTCTCGGGCTCCTTAGGCGCCTGCGTGCTCGATGACGAGCGCGCGGGCGGCGTCGAGGTCGTCGGGGGTCTTGAGCGCGAGCGTCCGCACACCGGGCAGCGCGCGCTTGGCGAGACCCGTGAGTGTGCCACCCGGGCACGCCTCGATGAGAGCCGTGACGCCCATGTCCTTGAAGGTCTCCATGCACAGGTCCCAGCGGACCGGGTTGGCCACCTGGCCCACCAGCCGCGAGATGACCTCGTCGCCGATGGCAACGGCCTTCCCGTCGGCGTTCGAGACGTACGTCACGGTCGGGTCGGAGATCTTCAGCGCCATCGCGGCCTCACGCAGCCGGTCGACGGCGGGCGCCATGTGATGCGTGTGGAAGGCGCCGGCGACCTTGAGCGGAACCACGCGGCGCACGCCCTCGGGCATGTCCTCGGTCAGCGCGGCGATCTGCGCGGCGGTGCCGGCGGCGACGATCTGGCCGCCCCCGTTGACGTTCGCCGGAGTCAGCCCGAGCTTCTCCAGGTGAGGGACCGTCACCTCGGGGTCGCCGCCGAGCAGCGCCGCCATACCGGTTTCGGTGGCCGCGGCGGCGTCGGCCATGGCGAGCCCACGCGTACGGACGAGACGCAGCGCCGCCTCGTCGCCGATGACTCCGGCGAGAGCGGCCGCGGTGATCTCCCCAACGCTGTGACCTGCGACGATGTCGGGCGATGCGTTGAGTGCGGCGGTGGACAGCAGACCCGCGGCGACCAGCAGCGGCTGCGCCACCGCGGTGTCACGGATCTCCTCCGCGTCGGCCTTGGTGCCGTAGTGGGCGAGATCGAGCCCGATGGCGTCGGACCAGGCCGCGATGCGGTCGGTGGCACCGGGGAGGTCGAGCCAGGGAGTCAGGAAGCCGGGCGTCTGAGCGCCTTGGCCGGGAGCGACGAGTACGAGCACCCTCACACTCTCTCTTGTGATCGGTCCGGAACGCCCGTGGGGACAGGGACGAAGAACCGTATGGGGAATTGTTGATGTCCGACAAAAGTCTAGGACTGCGGATCCCTGGCGGCCAGGCGCCCCAGAATCAGGGCGATTCGCAGAGTGAACGCCGAGCGGACGTCGGAGGGTGACCATCCGGTGACGTCTGTCACACGTCGGAGCCGGTAGCGCACGGTGTTGGGGTGGACGAAGAGCATCCTCGCCGCGCCCTCCAGACTGCTCGCCTGCTCCAGATACACACTCAGCGTCTCCAGGAGGGCAGAACCCGCTTCTTCCAGCGGTCTGTAGATCTCCTCCACCAATTGGTCCCGTGCGGCGGGGTCACCCGCCATCGCGCGCTCCGGCAGCAGATCGTCGGCCAGCACCGGCCGCGGGGCGTCCTGCCAGGCGCCGCACGCCTTCAGCCCGGCCGCCGCGGCCTGCGCGGACCGGGTGGCCGCCAGCAGATCGGGCACCACGGGCCCGGCGACGACGGGGCCCGCCGCGTACGGGCCGATCAGCGCCTTCGCGACGTGCAGCGGGTTGTCGCTGCCGCCCGCGATGACGACCAGTCGGTTGCCGAGCACCCCGGTCAGGACCTGGAGCTTCGCGTGCCGGGCGGCGCGGCGGATCGCCTCCACGGTCAGTTCGCTGTCGCCGTCCGGGGCCGTACCGAGCACCACGCAGACGTGTTCGGGGGAGTTCCAGCCGAGCGCCGCGGCACGCGAGACGGCACCCTCGTCGGCCTCGCCGGACAGCACCGCGTTCACCACCAGCGACTCCAGCCGGGCGTCCCAGGCGCCGCGCGCCTCGGCGGCCTGCGCGTACACCTGGGCGGTCGCGAACGCGATCTCCCGCGCGTAGACCAGCAGCGCCTCCCGCAGCACCGACTCGTCACCGGGCGCGGCGACCTCCTCGATCGCGGCCTCCATGACCTCGATCGTCGTCCGCACCATCTCGACGGTCTGCCGCAGGGTGATCGCCCGGGTCAGCTCGCGCGGAGCCGTGCCGAAGACATCGGTGGAGATGGCCTGCGGGGTCTCCGGATGCCGGAACCACTCGGTGAACGCCGCGATCCCGGCCTGGGCCACCAGGCCGATCCAGGACCGGTTCTCCGGCGGCATCGCCCGGTACCACGGCAGCGTCTCGTCCATGCGGGCGATCGCGTTGGCGGCCAGGCGGCCGGAGGACTGCTCCAGCCGTTTCAGGGTCGCGGCATGCAGGTGGGCGTCGTTCGCAGCGGGCTGCTCAGGATCGGGTCGGGGCACGGACACAAGACTGCCTTATCGGACCACGTGCACGGAGGGCCGGGGCCGTCGCGGGTCGTGGCGCCGGGTAGCGGGCGGGGGAGTCGCGGGAGCGCGGAGGGCCGCGGGCCCACGGGGGCGGCCCCGGGCGGCCCGCGCCGGGCTACCGTGGACGGGTGATATCCGTTCAGCGCTCCGACGACCGCTTCACGGGCGGGGACGAGGCCGCCGGCATCGAGTCCCTGCACGCCTTCTCGTTCGGCGCCTTCTACGATCCGGACAACCTCCGCTTCGGCGCGGTCCTGGCCTGCAACGAGGAGCGGCTCGCCCCCGGTGCGGGCTTCGACGAGCACCCGCACAGCCACACGGAGATCGTCACCTGGGTCGTCGAGGGCGAGCTGACCCACCGCGATTCCACCGGTCACGCCACGGTCGTACGGGCCGGGGACCTCCAGCACCTCAGCGCCGCCGCGGGCGTCCGTCACGTCGAACGCAACGACGGCGACGGTTCGCTGACGTTCCTTCAGATGTGGCTGGCGCCGCTCGAACCGGGCGGCGAGCCCGAGTACACGATCGTTCCCGGCATTGCCGACTCCACCCCGTACGCCCTCCCGGCGGCCGGTGCGATGCTGCACGTCCGCAGACTGGCCGCGGGGGAACGCACGGCGGTGCCGGACGGGGCGCGGGTGTACGTCCACGTGGTGGCGGGGCGTGTGGGGATCGGCGACGAGGAGCTGGGACCGGGTGACGCCGCGCGGATCACTGGCGAGGAGGGGCTGGAGCTGGTGGCGGCCGGGGCGGCCGAGGTGCTGATCTGGGAACTGTCGGCCTGAGCCGGCAGGACCACCGGCAGCCCGAATTCAGGTCGGTCACGGCGCGGCGATGAGTTTTCCCGGCCCGGAGAGTCTCACCACCGTTCACGACAACACAGGAGGAACACGTGGCTCAGCTAGTGAGAGTCCAGAACTTCAGCGTCTCAAGTGACGGAATCGGTGCCGGTGAGGACCAGAGCTTCGAGAGTCCGTTCGGTCACGCCGATCCCGAGAGGCTGTTCGCCTGGGCCGGCGCCACGGCGAGCTGGCCGATGCGTACCGACCCCGGGGGCAGCCGGGGCCTCGACGACCACTTCACCCGGGACTACGACCGCAACATCGGTGCCGAGATCATGGGCCGCAACAAGTTCGGGCCCCAGCGCGGGCCCTGGCAGGACCATGAGTGGCGCGGCTGGTGGGGGGACGAGCCCCCGTTCCGCACTCCGGTGTTCGTCATGACCCACCACCGGCGTCCTTCGTTCACGCTCTCCGACACCACGTTCCACTTCGTCGACGGCGACCCGGCCACGGTCCTTGAGCAGGCGCGGGAAGCGGCACAGGGCAAGGACGTCCGACTCGGCGGCGGAGCCACCACCATCCGGCAGTTCCTCGACGCCGGCCTCGTCGACACCATGCATGTGGCGGTCTCGCCGGTGAAGCTCGGATCCGGAGTGCGGCTCTGGGAGTCCCCCGACGAGCTGCTCGACCGGTACCACCTGGAGGTCGTGCCCAGCCCGAGCGGCGTGACGCACCACCTGTTCTGGCGGAAGTGACGAGGGCCGGCTCGGGGACGCCGGCGCGACCCACGAGGGCGTTCCGGTGAATGATGGTGAATGACCGCGTGGTTGCGGGCGGGACACCGGCACGGGCCGCCGCACTCGTCCGCAACCACCGCACAGCCGTGGGCGGCGGGCCCGCTCGTCGGTGAAGCGCTACCGGTCCGCGTCCCGGCGCCACATCGACCACATCGGCGGCCCGGACCGGAACGACATCTCCTGCTGCACCGCGAAGCCGTGGCGCCGGTAGAAGGCCAGGTTGCGGCGGTTGCTCGACTCCAGGAACACCGGCCGCCCGTCCGCGTCCGCCTGTTCCAGCAGCCCGCCCAGCACCTGCGACCCGCGCCCCGTACCGCGCGCGTCGGCGTGGGTGCCTATGTACTCGACGTACCAGTGCGCGGGGGCGGCGGGGTGGCGGTGCTCCAGCGCGAGCAACCGCATTCCGGTCCGCGGCAGTTGCGCCCGCCCCGCCCGCAGGAGCGTGCCCGCGTTGCGCAGCAGATAACTCACCGGCAGCTTCCACTTCCCGGGCTCCGCCCACACCGCCGCCACCGTGTGGTCCGGATCGGTCCACACCCGGCCCGCCGGGACCTGCTGGGCCAGATACGCGGTGAACAGCAGCCGCAGCCGCCGGTCCCGGTCGTGCGGCATCAGCCAGGACCAGACGGGGTCCTCGGCGTAGGCACTGGCGAGTACGGCGGCGAGCGCCGGGACGTCGGAGACGGTAGCGCGGACTATGTCGGCCATGGCCGAGGAGAGTAGCGCGTGCGCGCCACTCCCCAGGACCTTTCCGCAGTGAACGGCGGCCAGACCTCCGCAGCCCACGGGCCGAAGGCCCGGTCGGTGAGGGCGACGCATGCCGCGCCCGCGACCGGTGGATCCACAGGAATGTGCCGGACTGGCCGAAGTGTCCGAAGGCCGCCGAGTCCGAGACGCAGTTGTATCTGACGCTTCGAAGGCCTGAGTTCACCTCGAATGAGGAGAGGTGTGGCTGAACGAAGAGGAGTTGGGGCTGGAGGACGCCACCCGCATCACAGGCGCCAGGGGCCTTGAGGCTGTCGCAGTCACTCAGGCGGAGCCACTGATACGGGAGTTCGGTACTTGAGCGGGCGGTGCCAGTGCGCCAAATCTCGTCGATCGGCTCTCGCTGTCAGTCCCATGGAGTAAATCTGTACCCATGGGGATTGACGCGTACAAGATGAACGAGGACGAGACCTGCAAGCGCTTCGTCCTTCCTGCGCTGAGGGCCGCGGGATGGGGCGACAAGCAGATCCGTTCGCAGTACCGGATCAATGACGGTCGGCTGGTGCCGACCCGTAGGCGTCACAAGCGGGGGGCGGCGCTCGCCGCCGACTATGTGTTGGAGTACGTCCCTGATGTGCCGATCGCCGTCGTGGAAGCCAAGCGCTACCGGCTCAGCGAGGAGAACGGGGTCGAACAGGCACGGCGGTATGCGCTCAAGCTGGGGCTGTCTTTCGCATACGCCACCAATGGGCGGAACATTGTAGAGATCGACTTCAGCGGCGACAAGCCGGTCATCCGGCCCGTCGAGCGGTTTCCCTCGCCCGCTGACTTGTGGGCGCGCTTCCTGCGCGATCAGGGTGTTCGCGGCACCGAGGCGGGCGAGCAGCTGATGTCCGCGCCGTACGACTACACCCTCCGCAACACCGACAACACGGTGAAGCGCCCGCGCTACTACCAGCGGGTCGCCATCACCAGGGCGCTTGCCGCGCTCGCCCGCGACGAGCGCCGCATCCTGCTGGTTCTGGCGACCGGGACGGGCAAGACCATGCTCGCCCTTCAGCTGGTTGCCCGCCTCTCCAAAGCTCCGGGAGCCTTTGGAGGACGCAAGCCTCGCGTGCTCTACCTTGCCGACCGCAACATGCTGGTCGACGACCCCAAGGACCGCTACTTCCTGCCCGTATTCGGTGAGGACGACGTTCACAAGATCGGTGGAGGCGAGGCCAAGCGTGGCCGGAAGATCTACTTCGCGCTCTATCAATCCCTGGAGCATGGGGAGGCTCAGGGGGAGTTGTTCCGGGAGTACCCGCGGGACTACTTCGACATTGTCATCGTCGACGAGTGTCACCGGGGCAGCGCGAGCAGTGACTCGCGGTGGCGCAAAGTGCTGGAGCACTTCGAGCCGGCTGTGCAGATCGGACTGACCGCCACACCGATCACCGACGAAAGCAAGAAGACCGACACGTTCGACTACTTCGGCAATCCCGTCTACACCTACTCGCTCAGGGACGGCATCGAGGACGGTTTCCTCTCTCCGTACCGGGTGCGCAGGGTCCGGCTCAACGTGGATGTCGAGGGCTACTTGCCGGAGCCGGGAAAGAAGGACGTCTACGACCGGGAGATCCCCCGCGACCTTTACGGGCCGAAGGACTTCGAGCGGGTCATGGTGATCCTGGAGCGGACCGAGACGGCGGCGCGCTACCTCATCGACTACCTCCGTAAGAACGCGGAGGACGGGCGGTTGGGCAAGACGCTGGTGTTCTGCGAGAACAACGACCACGCCGCCCGGATGCGGACCGCCCTGCACAACACGGCCTCCGAGGAGGTCTCCGTACTGCCGGACTTCGTCAAACGCATCACCAGTGCCGACGTGCCTCATGTCGGTGAGTCCCTGGAGGAGTTCCGGAAAGCGGACTCCAGTCAGCCGGTCATCGCGGTGACGTCCAAACTGCTGTCGACAGGGGTGGATCTGCCCGCCGTGCGAAACGTGGTGCTGTTCCGCCGGATGGCTTCCATGCCCGAGTTCAAGCAGGTCATCGGGCGTGGCACCCGGCTGTGCCCGGAGATCGGCAAGGAATCTTTCGACATCATCGACTTCGTGGAGGCGACCCGACTCTTCGAGGACAAGGCGTTTGACGGCCCGCCCCTGAAACTGCTCCAGGAGACGGCCGACGAGCAGGGCGAGCTGGTGGATGTCGAAGACATCACTCCGCCTGCTGAGAACGTGGGTGACGACGAGGAGTCGGTCGCCGAGCCGCAGGCCGAGTACGAGGAGCAGGACAGCGGATCGTTCGGAGCGGACGGCGATACCGTGACCGACCCGGACGAGGTTGACCGCATCCAGGCCCGCGGCAAGCGGTACCGGGTGCGCGACGTCGACGTCTACAAGATGGGTGAGCGGCGCTATCAGCTCGCCGACGACGGTCAGACCATGCGGCTGGTGAGCGTCGAGCAGTGGGTGCACAACCAGGTACTTGAACTCGACTTGGATCCGACTCAGCTGCGTACGCGCTGGGCGCAGGCCAAGAGCCGTGCTGTCCTGATGGAGGCGCTCCGGGAGGCTGACATCGACGTGGAGGAACTGCCCGAGGAACTGGGCAAGCCTGATGTGGACCCGGTGGACCTGCTGGTCAGCGCAGCCTGGGAGGGTCTCGCCGTGGTGAGCCGGGACGAGCGGCTCACCTGGTTCCGGCGCGAGCACGAAGAGTTCATGGACTCGTTCGGGGAGCAGGCCCGTGAGGTGCTGGAGGCGATGCTGGTGAAGTTCGCCGAGGCGGGCTCTCCGCAGCTGAAGGTGGACACGCTGAAGGTGCCGCCGTTCGACTCGATGGGCCGGGTGGTGGACCTGGCAGCGCGGTTCGGCGGGGCCAGGCAGGCGCACGAGGCCATCGATCAGCTGGCAGGTCGACTCCTTTCGGTCGTCTAAGTCAAAGATGGCTTTAGTTTGACGCGAACGTTTGTCGCAAAACTAAAGTGGTCTTTGAGTTTTGCTCCGATGTTACGGTGGGGCGGTGCTCAGAGATCGTACGGACAGCCGAGCGGCGCTTTGGCGTACCGCCGCCGACCAACGCGGCTACTTCACAGCCGCGCAGGCGCGGGATGCCGGGTACTCCTACCAGGCTCAGCGCTACCACGCCCAGCACGGCAACTGGCTCGTGGTGGATCGCGCCCTCTACCGCTTCAGAGAGTTCTCCGACCTGCCGGGCGAGGGGGACGAGCAACTGGTGCGCTGGTCCCTGTGGAGCAAAGGGAGGGCGGTGGTCTCGCACGCCACCGCCCTCGCGGCCCACGACCTCGGCACGGCCAATCCGTCTCGAATCCACCTCACCGTGCCACCCGGTTTCCGGCAGAAGTCGGACGCGGTGATCATGCACCGCGCGACGCTGGCGGATTCGGATGTGGAGGACCGGATGGGGTACCGGGTGACGACGCCGCTGCGCGCCCTTGTGGAGTGCGCGGCAGACGGTGACGACCAGGATGTCCTCGACGGGGCCGTGGCCGAGGCGCTGGAGCAGGGCATCGTCACCCGCCGCAAGCTGCTGCACGCAGCCCAACTTCTGGGCCCGCGCGCGGAGCTGGGTGTGGAGCGAGCACTTGGGGCCATGTCGTGACCGGCCGATACCGCGACGCCACCGCCCTGCGTCGGGCGCTGGAGGCCCGACTGAAGCAGGACGCCGACGAGTCCGGCACCGACCTGGCCCGCCGCCGGCGCCTGGTCGTCTTCGACCGCGTGGCGGCACGTCTTGCCGAGGACCCGGCGGGTGGCTGGGTCCTCAAGGGTGGCGCGGTGATGGAGTTCCGGCTCACGGGGCGGGCCCGTACCACCAAGGACCTGGACGTGGCGCTGCGCCCTGAGGACGGCTCGGGTGCGGACGGGAACGAGGTACGGGAGCTGTTGATCGACGCTCTCGCCGCCGACCTGGACAACGACGGGTTCCGCTTCCGCGTCGGCGCGCCCGCGCCGCTCAAGGCGGACACGATAGGGCGGGGCGGTTGGCGGTTCTCCGTCGAGGCCCACCTCGCGGGGAAGCTGTTCGCGGGCGTCCGGGTGGACGTGGTGGACCGGGGCGAGGAGATCGCCCGGACGGAACGCCTCCCACTCCCCAACACCCTTGATTTCGCCGGGACTCCGCAGCTTGCGATCGAGGCTGTGGACCGCCGCCAGCACTTCGCGGAGAAACTGCATGCCTTCACCCGTGACTACGGTGACCGCCCCAACACGCGAGTCAAGGACCTGGTGGACCTGGTGCTGCTGACCGAGGACGGTCTACCGGCCGACGCCGCGCTCGTGGACGTCGTACGGCACGTCTTCGCGGTACGCGCCACACACGATGTCCCGGACGAACTGCCGGACCCGCCACCCCGGTGGAGCGACAGTTACCCGGAGCTGGCGCGAGAGCTGACCACAGAAATTCCGCCGACGCTCGACGCGGCACTCACGCTGGTGCGTGGTCTGTGGGCGACGGCCCTCGCCGATGAGCCACGCAACCACGTACCTCTTCCCAACTCGAACAGAAAGACCGGCTGAGCCGACATGGCAGCGACCAAGAAGAAAACGGCGGAGAAGTCCCCCGGCACCTCCCGGACACGCCTCGCGTCCCTGATCAAGTCCGCGCGCGACACCATGCGTAAGGACGCCGGGATGAACGGTGACCTGGACCGGCTGCCCCAGCTCTCCTGGCTGCTCTTCCTCAAAGCGTTCGACGAGCGCGTCGAGCAGGAGGGCGAGGCTCTGGACCCGGACGGCTATCGGCGGGCCATCGAAGAGCCCTACCGCTGGGAGGACTGGGCGACCGACCCCGATTTCAGCGGCGACGAGCTGAAGTCGTTCGTCAACGAGAAGCTCATCCCGTACCTGGCGGGCCTGGTCGGCGACGACGCGGAGGACCCGCGCAACGTCATCTCGACCATCTTCCAGGACGTCGTCAACCGCATGCAGTCCGGCACACTGCTGCGGGACCTCGTGAACATCGTCAACCAGATCCACTTCGTCTCGACCGACGACATCCACACCATGGCGTTCGTCTACGAGTCGATCCTCAAGGAGATGCGCGACGCGGCCGGCGACTCCGGTGAGTTCTACACCCCGCGCCCGGTCAACCGCTTCATGGTCCAGCAGTCCTTCCTCGAACTGGACGAGTCGATCCTCGACCCTGCGAGCGGCACGGGCGGCTTCCTGGTCCAGGCGTACGACGAGCTGAAGGACCGGGTCAAGACGGTCACCCAGCGCAAGCGGCTGCACGCGGACATCCGGGGCATCGAGAAGAAGCCGCTCCCGTACCTGCTGGCCTCGATGAACCTGCTGCTGCACGGGATCGATGCGCCGCACCTTCGGAGGGGCAACTCGCTCCTGGAGATGCGGAACTCCAACGCCGCCGACAAGGTGAACGTGGTCCTCACCAACCCGCCCTTCGGCGGCGAGGAGGAATCCACAGTCGTCAAGGCGTTCCCGGACGGCTTCCGTACCCAGGAGACGGCCTGGCTCTTTCTGTACTCGATCCTCGACCAGCTCAAGCTGGGTGGCCGGTGCGCGATCGTTCTGCCGAACGGCAGCCTGTTCGCGACGGGGGAGAACTCCATCGGCGCGAAGATCAAGAAGAAGCTGATGAAGGACTGCAACCTTCACACGGTCGTTCGCCTGCCGCAGGGCGTCTTCGCGCCCTACACCCAGATCCCCTCCAACATCCTCTTCTTCGAGAAGACCGGTCCGACACAGGAGGTCTGGTTCTACGAAGTCCCCTTGCCGGAGGGCCGCCGCGGCTACACCAAGACGAAGCCGATGCGGATCGAGGAGTTCCAGCCCTGCGTGGACTGGTGGGGCGGCAAGGAGCGCGAAGGGCGCGAGGCGGGCGAACAGGCGTGGGTCGTCCCGGCTGCGGACATCGTCGCCTCCGGCTTCAACCTCGACATCGCCAACCCGCATGTGGGTGACGAGCTGGCTCACCGGACGCCGGAAGAGCTGGTGGATGAGCTGGTGAAGACGGAGACGGAGATTTTGCGGTTGCTGAAGGAGCTGCGTGAAGGGCTGGGTGAGGAGCGATGACTCCGGCTCTCATCGATTACGCCGTGGACGACGTGATCACCCTGGTCCGGCGGCCAGTTCTCCCCGAGGCGGACAAGGAGTACCGCGAGATCGGTATCCGTTCCTTCGGTAATGGGATCTTTCACAAGGAGCCCGTCCCTGGTCATGAGATCGCCGCCAAAAAGGTGTTCAGGATTGAACCGAACGATCTTGTTTTCAGCAACGTCTTTGGGTGGGAGGGGGCAGTTGCGATGGCCTCCGAGGCTGAGCGGGGCATGATCGGCTCGCATCGCTTCATGACCTACCTCGTGAACAAAGAGATTGCCGACGCGCGCTATCTGCTTCCGTACTTCTACGGCGGGCCGGGGCTCGACGTAATCCGCCAGGCGTCTCCGGGGTCGGCGGGGCGTAACCGGACACTCGGTATCAAGACGTTTGGCGGCAAGCGGGTAGGTCTGCCCGAGCTGGCTGAGCAGCGCCGGGTCGCCGACAAGCTCGACGCGGCAGCCATGGGTATTGAGCAGGTGACTCGCACGAAGGAGCATTCGCGGAGCCTGACCCTACAGCACGCGGACGCGCTATTCCGCTCGGTTGAACGGAATGCGCCGCTCTCGAAGGCGCTGAAGGAAAGCAGTGATTTCGTCGCTGTTGACCCTGATGCCAGCTATCGGACCGCAGGCATCCTCAATCGGGGACGGGGTCTATTCCTGCGCCCGGTTATCAACGGCAGCGATACAAAATATCCGCGTTACAACAGGTTGCACAAGGATCAGTTCGTCTACAGCAAGCTGTTCGGATGGGAGGGCTCCCTTGCGGTCGTCACGGACGACTTCGCCGGAGTCCACGTTTCGCACGAGTTCCCCACCTTCGACATTGATCCCGAGGTCGCCGACGTCGAATACGTAACTCACTTGGCACGGTGGCGCGGGCTTCACGACAGTCTCAAGGACCAAGGCACCGGCATGGGCTCGCGTCGGCAGCGGGTGAACGTGGGGCGCCTGCTGGCCACCGAAGTGCCCCTCCCCGGTCTGCCCGAGCAGCGGCGCATTGCCAAGCAACTCACCCTCGCCCGCAAGGTGACCGACGGAGGCGCGGCGCAGGTGGAGCAGCTTGCCGTCCTACGTCGCACCCTGCTGGACGCCGCCTTCTCAGGGCGGTTGTAGACGCCCTCACTCGGGCGGCACCCGCCGCCACCCCCCGTCCGTGACCACCACGTGGTCCAGGAAGCGCAGGCCGACCGCCGCAGCACCCGCCGCAAGGCGGGTCGTGGCGCGGCGGTCGGCCTCGCTGGGGGCGGTGCAACCTGTGGGGTGGTTGTGCGCCACCCCGAAGGACGCGCCGCCCGCCGCGAGGACGAGGGCGAGCGCGTCGCGGACCGGGAGCAGGCTGCGATCCGTCGCACCCTCCGTGAGGACGCTCGTGCGGAGGACCGTGCCCGCCCCGTCGCAGATGACCACGACCACGCGCTCATGACGCAGGCCTTGGAGCAGGGGTGCGGCGACGGCTGCCAAGTCGGCTGATCCGTCCACCTGTTGGCGGGCGGACAGTGAAGGCGCCGCGACACGTCGGCCCAGCTGAAACGCCGCCGCGACCCGCGCCGCCTTCGCCGGGCCGATCCCGGCCAGGCCCGCCGCCAGTTCGTGCGCGGGAAGCCGGGACAGTGCGTACAGCCCGCCGTGCCGGTTGATCAGCTGCCCGGCCAGTTCCACGGCATCCTGACCGGGGACGCCGGCCCCCAGTAACAGCGCCAGCAGCTCACGGTCGGACAGTGCCTCCGCGCCCCGTGCGAGCAGCCGTTCCCGTGGCCGGTCCGGAGCCGGTACGTCCTGCATGCGCACCGCCCCGCACCCCCTCAGTCCACCGAGTCGCGGTCGACCGGTTCCACGTCGTCAGCTCCGGCGACTACGGGAGGGTCGGGCTCCACATCAGGCGTCGGGAGGGACGATTCGCCGCCCCCGCTGCTCCCCGCCGCTGATCCGATGAGTTCCATCAAGCGCCGGTGCAGCGTCTCCGAACGGGCCCGCAGAAAGCCGTCGTAGTCGTTGCGCAACGCGGCCTGATAGGCAGCCTCTTCGATCAGGCACGTGCGCAGCCGGGCCCGCAGAACGTCCTCGCCGTGCCAGTCGGCAAGGTCCTTGAGATAGTCGGAGGGGCGGCGGTCGGAGATCCAGTTGTTGGTGATCGCGCTGAGCATGATCAGATTGCCGCAGACATTGTCCTTGCCCGCCTTCGCTCCCTCCTTCTTCAAGTACGCGCGGGGGAAGAAGTGGTGGAACTGCTTCCCGTTCTGCCAGGACAGCGCGTCGGCCACGTCGATGACCCGGCCCGTGTTCAGGTCGAGCGGCTTCTCGTACGACATGAGCAGGACCAGGAGCTTGCTGGGTGCGTTCTGCCGGGAGAACTGCGCACGCTGCCACAGGACGTTCCGGGGCAGTGCGGCATCCGTCTCGATCTCTGCCGAACGGCCGGCCGCGAACTCTGTGACCGCTGACAGGTCTGGTCCCATCTGGGACTCGCGCCAGCCCTTGAAGTGCTCGCCGCTCGCCGTCAGCCAGAACCACCTGGTCACCGCGTCATACTGGGCGGCTGTCGGCTTGGGCAGCTGCCTGAACAGCTCGACCAGGACCGCGAACTGGTTGTAGTAGGGGAGCGCCTCGGCCTGCGGGGTGCCGATCTGGGTGGCGAGGAAGTCCACGGCCCGTGCTGCCGCCTTCCCCGCCTCCGCGACGGCCTCCTGGAGCTGCTGCCGTTGGAGACTCCGCAACTCGTGGATGGACTTGGTGGAGAAACCGAAACCGGCCGCTGCCGAGATCGTACGCAGCATGGTCTTCGCATCGACCCGGCCGTACTTCTTGGCGTCGAGGACCAGGAGCAACTGCTCGATCTCGTCCTTGAGGTCGAAGTCCTTCGACCAGGTGCCGGCCCGGATCAGGTCCACGATGTCCATGGACGTGCCCGTGCTGTTGATCCGTTCGAAGATACGGGCGGAGTCCTCCTCGGAGACGTCGAGGAGGGTCACGATCGGTACCTGGTACTGGTTGAACTGCTCGCTCAATGCCTCGGCACGAAGCTGGAGTTCGTCATTCGGGTTGTCCCGCCGAATCCACGACATCATCGCGCCGACCGAAGTGAGATGCCGCACCGGCATGATGTGAGGACCGGTCGGAGCTTCCTCCGTGAGATGCAGGAACTCCTCGCGCTCCAGGTCGTACGCGATCTCCCATATCGGCCCGGAGCCGTGCAGCGCACCCACCAGGCTGGCGAGCCGCTGCTGGCCGTCGAGGACGTAGTGCACGGGGGCGCCCTCGTGCTGAGGCACCGTGTCCAGCCCCGCGATCTCGTGTCCGCTGGCCAGCTTGGCCGTGGTGCGCCACATGAGCAGGCTGCCGATGGGGTAGTTGCGGCGCACCGAGTCGAGCAGGTACAGGATCTGCTGCGGGGTCCAGACGAACGCCCGCTGGAATTTCGGTAAAACGATGTCCCCGTTCAGGACCCGCGAGGCGAGTGAGGTGATCGGCGCAATCGTCGGCTCGGGCGCACGCACCTGCGCTGGTGACGTACCCATCGTGATACCCCCTGATCGCCTTACCGCACGGCTGGAACAGCTACGGGAACGATCGTAGGGGGCACCACTGACAATCCTGCGGGCGTGCGCTCTGGCGGAGCCCGCGTACCACGGGGAGCGGAAGGGGGCTCGGGGCGACCAGCGGTCGTCCCGAGCCCCCTTTGTCGTACGTGCCTTGCGGCGACTTCAGCGGAGCCCGTCCACGAAGTTCTGCCAGGCGTCCGCCCCGACGGTCAGGACGGGCCCGTCCGGGTTCTTGCTGTCGCGGACGGGGACGGCGCAGGGGAGACCGTCGACCACCTCGACGCAGTCGCCGCCGCTGGTGCCGCTGTAACTGGATTTGCGCCAGGCCGCGCCGCCGGTGACGGTGCACTCGACGCATTCGCCGCCGTTGGTGCCGCTGTACGTCGACTTCCGCCACTGTGCTCCGGTCAGGTCATGGCTGGTCCCCATAGCGTTCCTCCATCACACGAGCGATCAGTGTCGCCGAGTCCTCGGGGGAGAGGGCTGTGGCTTGCAAGCGAGCGTAGCCGACCGAACGTTCCTTGATCACCTGCGGATTGGCCGTCATATGACCCTGGTCGTAGCTCTCCACGTAGAACAGGTCGGGGTCGTCCTCGAACCTGAGCAGGTTGAACGACCCCATCATTCCCGTGTGCTGGCCGACGGAAAACGGAAGCACCTGGATCTGCACCCAGGGGTCGTCGCGGAAGTCCAACAGCCGCGCCAGTTGTGCGCGCATGACCTCGCGTCCGCCGACTTCCTGGAGCAGTGCGGCTTCGCTCAGGACGACCCACAACGCGGGAGGCGTCTCGCCCGTCAGGATCCGCTGGCGCTCCATTCGGGCTGCCACCATCTCGTCGACCCTGCTTGGGTGGTCGACACCGAGGAGGGCCCGCGCATACTCCTCCGTCTGCAACAGCCCGTACACCAACTGCGCCTGGTACGTGGAGATGTAGGCGGCGCACGACTCCATCTCGGCGTACGGCTGGAACCAGGTGGGCAGTTGGCTGCGCAGCACCAGACCGATCAGCCGCGAGAACACCCCGCCCGTACCGAGGGCCGCGTCCACCCGTTCCGAGAAGTCGCGGGTGGGGAGCTTCTTCGTCGTCTCGATCTGGCCGATCAGCGAGCCGGTGCAGAAGATGATGTCGCCGAGCTGCCCCTGTTTGAGGTTGTTGGCCTCTCTCTGGCGGCGCAGCTCCCAGCCGTAGTAATCCAACGGGGAAGCGCTGGGGTCGAGAGTCTGGACGTTGGGCACGGCAGGGCACCTCCGGCGTTCAACACCTCACGGCGTTCAGTTCGGTACGTAGCCGAGCGTAATCACAACGCTGCACTCTGGTGACATGAATCACGTAATTGAGCCGCAGGCCGACGATCTGCTGGAGGCGACCTACCGCGCCGACTTCGCGATCGGTGAGCACTCGGCCCGGCATCTGCGCCGCATCCTGCGGCTCTACCTCACCGCCTGGGATCTGCTCGACGTCGCCGACGCCGCGGAGTTGGCGCTCACCGAGCTGATCGCCAACGTCGTACGGCACGTCCCCGGCCGCCGCTGCCAGACGCTCATCTTCCTGCTGCCGGCCGGGGGCGTGCGCGTCGAGGTCGCGGACGGCTGCCCGGAACTGCCCCGCGTCGCCCTGGGTGATGTACTCGACGAAGGCGGGCGGGGGCTGGTCCTGGTGGACGCCGTCACCGACCGCTGGGGCGCGGAACCGCGCCGGGACGGCGGTGGCAAGACGGTGTGGTTCGAGTGCCTGGCCACGAAAGCGGCCGACGGGTGACGGCTCTCAGCGGCCGGAGCGGAGCTCCGCGAGCACCGCGTCCGTGAACGGCGGCCACACCTCGACCGCCCACGGGCCGAAGGCCCGGTCGGTGAGCGCGACGCACGCCGCCCCGGCCGCCGGATCGATCCACAGGAACGTGCCGGACTGGCCGAAGTGCCCGAAGGTCGCGGGGGACGAGGAACTGCCCGTCCAGTGCGGCGACTTGTGGTCCCGGATCTCGAAGCCGAGCCCCCAGTCGTTGGGGTTCTGGTGGCCGTAACCCGGCAGTACGCCCTTCAGACCGGGGTGGACGACGGTCTGCGCGGCGAGGACCGTACGCGGGTCGAGCAGCCGGGGTGCCTGTACCTCCGCCGCGAACCGCACGAGATCGTCGACGGTCGAGACACCGTCCTTGGCGGGCGAGCCGTCCACCGTGGTCGACGTCATGCCCAGCGGCTCCAGCACCGCCTGGCGTATGTACTCCGGGAACGGGATGTCGGTGGCCTTGGCGATGTGGTCGCCGAGGACCTCGAAGCCCGCGTTGGAGTAGAGCCTCCGGATGCCGGGGGCGGCCGTCGTCCGGTGCTCGTCGAAGGCGAGGCCACTCGTGTGCGCGAGCAGGTTCCGGACGGTGGAACCCTCGGGCCCGGCCGGTTCGTCGAGCTCGACCGCGCCCTCCTCGTACGCCACCAGCGCCGCGTAGGCCGCGATCGGCTTGGTGACGGAGGCGAGCGGGAAGCGGTGTGCGGTCGGGCCGTGCGTACCGACGACCGTGCCGTCCGCTCGTACGACGGCCGCAGCCGCGGTGGGGACGGGCCAGTTGTCGATCATCGCCAGGCTCTGCATGCGTACGAGCCTAGTAGGAGACGTACGGGCTCTTTTGAGTCGGGGCTTCCGCCACCGCGGCGGCCCTGGTTCAGCGCGAGCCGGGGCGCACGCTCCGCTCCGCGATGCGGATCAGGGGGCGCTCCGGCAGCAGGCGGCTTACGGCGCGGGCCACGAGGGCGTTGCCGCCGCCGTCGACGACGGTCGCCTTCCGGCCGCCGAGCGCAGAGAGCGCCGTGTCGACGACCTGCTGGGGTGTGCGCCGTGAGCCGACCGAGGCGTTGTCGCCGGCCACGTCGAAGAACGCGGTGTCGGTCGCGCCCGGACAGATCCCCAGGACGGCCACTCCGGTGCCCCGGGTCTCGCCCCAGAGGGAACGGGTGAAGGACAGGACGAACGCCTTGGTCGCGGAGTAGACCGCCATGTGCGGCACGGCTTGGAATCCGGCGGTGCTGGCGACGTTGATGACGCTGCCGCGACCGCGCTCGACCATCCCGCGCAGGAGGCGGGTGGTGGTGCCGACAAGCGTGCCGACGTTCAGCTGCACCTGGGCTTCCATGCGCTCGGGGTCGGCCGCGGCAAGGTCGCCGTGCGAGGCGAAACCGGCATTGTTGACGAGGACGTCGACGACGGCGCCCATCTCGTCGAGGGTGCGGACGAGGCGCTCGGACGAGTCGGGCCGCGACAGGTCGAGGACGACCGGCGTGACCTTCACCCCGTACTGGGAGCTCAGCGTCGACGCGAGTGCCTCCAGCCGGTCCTGCGAGCGGGCCACAAGGACGAGGTCCACGCCGCGGCGCGCCAACTGCCGGGCGAATTCGGTACCGATCCCGGAGGAGGCGCCGGTGACGACGGCCAGTTGGGAGGAGAGGGAGTCCGCGTAGTTCATGTCTTGCTCCGAGCTGAATCGATGGGTGTGGTGTGAGGGCTGGCTTGGCGCAGGGCGCTTCGGGGAGGTGCGCGACGCGGTCCGGTGTGTCAGGCGTCCCGCACTGCGAGAACGGCATGCGCCCCGGCCTGGGCCGGGGCCGCCGTGACCGCGAGGCCGAAGCCGCTGTTGGCGCCGGTCAGCACGGCCGTGCGGCCGGTTTGGTCCGGAATATCTACTGCGTTCGGTTTTCGGGTATTGACCATGGCGTGAATGTAGGCGATGACAACAATGCTGTCAATGCCAACAATGTAGCCACCGGTTACATAGGGGTTAAGGTGGGGCCATGCAGACTCGTCGTTATCACCACGGAGACCTCCGCGCGGCGCTGCTGGTTCGCGCCGAACAGACGCTCCGGGAGAAGGGGGTCGCGGCGCTCTCCCTGCGGGAGCTGGCCCGCGATCTGGGGGTCAGTCACGCCGCGCCGAGCCGGCACTTCAAGGACAAGCAGGCCCTGCTCGACGCGCTGGCGCTGGACGGTTTCGCCCGCCTCCGTGAGACGCTCGTCGCTTCACAGGTGTCCGTGGGCGAGAGCTTCGCCGAGAGGCTCGGCGCGCTCGCCCATGCTTACGTGGACTTCGCCACCGGCGGTGCGGAACTGCTCGACGTCATGTATTCGGTCAAGCACGGCCCGGCGGCGTCCGAGGAGTTGATCGCGGCGGGGCGACAGGTGGGTGAACTGGCTCTCGAACTGATCGCGGAGGGGCAACGCAGGGGAGAGGTGCGGGACGGGCCGGCGGAACGCATCAGTCAGCCCTTGTTCACCACCCTGCACGGCTTCGCCGATCTGGCCGTGAGCAGCATGCTTCCCCTCGGGGTGGTCGAAGAGGGGCTCGACGATGTCATCGCGTACATGCTGCGGGGGTGTGCGCCCGACTGAGGCGGGGCGCGGAGCCCTGGCGGGCCACGCCGTGGACGGCCTGCCGGACGCGGGCGGGCTTGCCGTGGCGGCTTCCCGTGAGCTGCCGGAGTGCGGGCAGGGCGGCGCCGAGCACCGCCGGTCGGCGCCCGCGAGGGCATCCGTCACTTCGGTCGGCCTGACCGCCCCGAAATCCGTCACCGTTTGCGCTTGCTTCGAGTGCACTCCAAGGTTCTAGCGTGGAGGTCATGACGGTGATGGAGAGCTCTTCCGCAAGGACGGACGTATGCGCGGCGGCGCCCAGGGCGCATCCGCGCCCCGAGGGGCAGGACCGCTACACCATCAGCGAGGTCGTCGCCTTCACCGGGCTCACCGCGCACACCCTGCGCTGGTACGAGCGGATCGGGCTGATGCCGCATGTCGACCGGTCGCACACCGGTCAGCGCCGCTTCACCAACCGTGACCTGGACTGGCTGGCCTTCGTCGGCAAGCTGCGGCTGACCGGGATGCCGGTCGCCGACATGGTCCGGTACGCGGAGCTGCTGCGCGAGGGCGAGCACACCTTCGAGGAACGCCAGGAGCTGCTGGAGGCGACCCGCCGCGACGTGAAGACGCGGATCGCGGAGCTCCAGGACACCCTCGCCGTCCTCGACCACAAGATCGACTTCTATGCGAGTGCCCGACGGGCACCGGAAAGGCCCTGTGCCTGATGACTGACAACAAGATCGCCACGGTGGAGCTCGGCAACGGCGGCCCGCAGGTCGGTGTGCAGGGGCTCGGCTGCATGGGCATCAGCGAGTTCTACGGGGACACCGACGAGTCCTCCGCCCGCGAGACGCTGGAGACGGCGCTGGCGGCGGGCGTCACCCTCTTCGACACCGCGGATGTGTACGGTCTCGGTGCCAACGAGGAGTTCCTCGCCCCGTTCGTCGGGGCGCACCGGGACGAGATCACCCTCGCCACGAAGTTCGCCATCGAGCGCAAGGACGACGACCCGCACTACCGGGGCGTGCGCAACGACCCCGCGTACATCCGCCGGGCCGTCGAGGACAGTCTTCGCCGGCTGAACACCGACGTCATCGACCTCTACTACATGCACCGCCGCGACCCGGCCGTCCCGCTGGCCGAATCCGTCGGCGCGATGGCCGAGCTGGTGCGGCAGGGCAAGGTCAAGCAGCTCGGGCTGAGCGAGGTGACCGGTGCGGAGCTGCGCGAGGCGCACGCCGTGCATCCGATCGCCGCCCTGCAGTCCGAGTGGTCGCTCTTCAGCCGGGACGTCGAGCGCAGCGCCGTGCCCGCCGCCGTCGAGCTCGGGGTGACCGTCGTGCCGTACTCGCCGCTCGGCCGCGGCTTCCTGACCGGGGCGTTCACGGACGCGGCCAAGGACCTGTCGAAGGGCGACTTCCGCCAGTTCCAGCCGCGCTTCACGGGCGACAACGCGAAGGCGAACGCCGCCCTGCTGGAGCCCGTGCACAAGATCGCGGCGGCGCATGGAGTGTCGGCCGCGCAGGTGGCGCTCGCCTGGGTGCAGCAGCGGGCCCAGGTGCACGGCCTGACCGTGGTGCCGATCCCGGGCACCCGCAAGAGCAGCCGGCTGCTGGAGAACGTGGCCGCCACCCGGCTCACGCTGACGGACCAGGAGCTGGCGCTGCTGGAGCCGATCGCCGGGCAGGTGGCGGGGGACCGGTACCCGGACATGAGCTCGACGTCCGCCGCGCGGGAGTAGTCGTTTTCGCGTAGGGGTGCGGGGCCGGGTCTCCCGGCCCCGCACCCCTACGCCAGCCCCAGCGCGTACATCGCGAACCCCGTCGCCAGCAGGCCCGCCACCGCCCGGCGGGCGTTCGCCGCACGCGTACCGGTCTGCCACGGGGCCTCGAACCGGCGCGTGTACCGGGCGATCAGCACCAGCAGCCCCGCGAACACCGGCAGCCACGCCATGCGCGCCAGGATCCAGCCGACCGTGTCGGGCCCGGTCGTCAGCCCCGGTACCGCACCGGCGAACGACGCCGGGACCGCCGCGGCCAGCATCGCCGTCTGGTGCCAGCACAGGATCGTCATCGCGGACAGGTTGATGACGACGACCGGCGCCCACAGCAGCGGCCTGCTCAGCAGTCGGCCGATCCGGTCCGCCAGCAGGATCGCCGCACCGCTCTGCGCGGCGGCCAGCGCCAGGACGAGCAGCGACGGCGGGTGCGAGTTCGTCCGCGCCTCGCCCGGGACGCCGACCATCGACGCCGGGTAGTGGAAGGCGAGCAGCAGCGCGGCGAACAACACCGTCCCGCCGATCAGCAACAGCCGGGCGCCGCGCCTGCCGATGCGGCCCTCGCCCCAGGAGACGCCGAGCTGGTAAGCGAAGAGCCAGCCCGGAAGGATGTTCAGCACGCTCAGCCAGGACGGCATGGCGTCGGCGAACGGCCCGTACCGCAGGAAGTCGATGACGGCGACCGACCCGAGCAGCGGCACGGCGGCCCAACCGCCCAGTTTCCGCGCGGCCTTGACGCAGTACGGGGTGAGCGCCGTGACGACCGTGTACACCCCGACGAACCACAGCGGCTGGATCACCAGCGTCGACCCGGTCCGCAGGGTGTCGCCGGGCACGCCGAGCACGCTCAGCACCGGGATCATCGCCGCCCAGACGGCGGTCACCCCGAGCACCGGCCTGCCGAGGCGGGCGACGCGTCCGCGCAGCCAGACGCCGGTGGTGGACTTCCTGCGATGGTACGAGAGCACGGAGGCGTACCCGCCGACCAGGAAGAAGATGCCCAGCATCTGAAGCGCCCAGCTCATCGGGGCGAGCCCGCCGAACGTGGACAGCGGGCTGGCATTGTGCAGCGCGCCGTCGCCGTCGACGCGGAAGCCGCCGAGCAGCCAGTGGCCGGTCGGGACCGCGAGCAGGGCGAGGGCGCGCAGGCCGTCGATGGCACGGTCGCGATGGGCGGGCGTACGCGCGTCGATGCGCGCGGCCAGGATGGTGAGGCTCATCGGGCTTCCCCCTCCGCGATCGAGGCGAAGGCGCGGAGCGAGTCCGTGCCGGGGGCGAAGTAGCCGGTGTGCCCGTGGGCGTCATGGGCCGGCACGCGGCGTGCGCCGAACCCCGGGCCGGTCGGATCGGGGCCGTGGCCCAGGCCCGCCACCTCGATGTTCGGTACGTCGTCGATCCAGTCCGTGGCGTCCTTGGCCGCCCAGACCCGGGCGTCGGTGTGCAGGTCGGCGACATCGTCGGCGCGCATCCCGGGCGAGCCGAGGACGACCAGGTCCGTGGCGCGCAGCCGGGACGCGGCGAGGCCGCACACGACGGAGCCGTAGCTGTGGCAGAACACGGCGGGCGCGGGCACGCCGTCGGCGGCCAGCCCGTCCACGAACCGGGTCAGCCGGCCGGCCCCCGCCTCGGCGAGCGAGCCGGTCGCGGCGTCGATGCCGATGCCCACGGGAGTGGTGTACCCGGCCCAGGCGACGACGGCGCTGCCGCGTCCGGTCTCCGCGTACAGGGACTTCGCCATGCCCGCCGGAGTGCCGTACACATCGTTCGTACGGTCGAAGGTCCCGGCGTCGATGTCCGAACCCGGCACCACGACCGCCACATGACGCGCGGTGCTCAAGTCCCCGAAGACCTCGGCGACCTGACCGCGTCCGCGCGGGTCGAAGGCGAGGATCTGCCGGTGTCCCGGTCCGGTGAGATGCGCGTACCTGGGGTCGTGACCGGCGCGCAGGGAACGGGCGTTGGCCCGGTAGCGCAGGGCGACGGGTACGCCGTCCAGATTGCCGACGACGAGCGGGTGCCGTACGACCAGGGTCTGCTGCTGTGCCGCCGTCAACCCCCCGAAGAAGCGGCTCACTTCGGCGGGAGTGGTCCGCTCCGGGTCCGGCAGCTCGCGCCCCAGTACCTGATCCGCGCGCCAGGCCGCCGTGCCGGGGGGTGGCCCGGTCAGGGCCTGCTGCGCGTTCCCGGACGCCCAGCCGGCCGTCCCCGCCACCATGGTGGTCGCCAGCGCGACCGCGACCAGAGTCCTCGCGTAACGGCGCATCCCGCCCTCCCTCTCCGGCTGACCCGGCTCCCGCGCGCCGTTCGGCGCGACGGAGAGGAAGGTAGGAAGGGAGTGGGTGCGCGGACGTCGCACCAGGGGGCCAAGTTCGGGGTGCTACCGGGGTAGGGGGTGTACGGGGGGACTGCCGGAGAGGTGGGCGGGGGAGAGCCCCCTACTGCTCGCCCGGTACCACCACTCCCGCCTCGTACGCGAAGATCACCGCCTGCGCGCGGTCCCGCAGATCCAGCTTGGTCAGCACCCGTCCGATGTGGGTCTTCACCGTCTGCTCGGCCAGCACCAGCCGCGCGGCTATCTCCTGGTTGGACAGCCCCCGCGCGATCAGCTCCAGCACCTCCCGCTCGCGCGGAGTCAGCGCGTTCAGCCGCAGCGCCTGCCCGCTGCGGGCCGCCCCGGAGGGCCCCTGCCGGGCGAAGTCGGCGATCAGGCGCCGGGTCACGGACGGCGCCAGCAGCGCCTCGCCCGCCGCGACCACCCGTACCGCCGAGATCAGATCCGCCGGGGGCGCGTCCTTCAGCAGGAAGCCGGACGCCCCGGCGCGCAGCGCCTCGTACACGTAGTCGTCCACGTCGAACGTGGTGAGCATCAGCACCTTGGGCAGGTGCACCACGCCCGCGGGCGGGTTCAGCAGCTCACGGGCTGCCGCCAGCCCGTCCATCTCGGGCATCCGGACATCCATCAGGACCACGTCCGGGTGGACCCTGCGGCTGACGTCGATGCCCTGGCGCCCGTCCGGCGCCTCGCCGACCACGTCGATGTCGCTCTGTGCCGCGAGCAGTGCCGCGAACCCCGCCCGCACCATGGCCTGGTCGTCGACGATGATCACGCGGATGGTCAAGAGTCCTCCGAGGTCGGGGGCGGAACGGGGGCGAGCGGCAGCCGCGCCGCCACCCGGAAGCCGCCGTCGGGCAGCGGTCCGGTGTCGAGCGTGCCGCCCGTCAACCGTACGCGTTCCCGCATGCCGACCAGGCCGTGCCCGGTTCCGGTCGTCTCCAGCGGCGAACCGGGCTTCTCCGCCCGGTCGTTGACCACCAGCACGGTCAGGTGCTCGCCGTCGGACGTGATCGACACCCGGGTCCGCGCCCCGGGTGCGTGCCGGACCACGTTCGCCAGGGCCTCCTGGACGATCCGGTACGCCGACAGATCCACCGCCGGCGGTACGTCCGACACATCGGCGGCCAGGGACAGTTCGGCCGGCAGCCCCGCCCGTACCGTCGCCTCCACCAGCTGCTGCACCCGGTCGAGCCCCGGCTGGGGGGCCCGCTCGCCCTCGGTGCCCTCACTGCGCAGCACCGTCAGCAGCCGCCGCATCTCCGTGAGCGACTCCCGTGCGCTCGCCGCGATCGCGCCGAACTCCTCGACCGCCTCCTCGGGCAGCCCGTTGATCCGGTAGGGCGCGGAATCGGCCTGGACCGTGATGACGGACATGTGGTGCGCGACCACATCGTGCAGCTCACGGGCGATCCTGGTGCGCTCCTCCAGCAGCGTCCGCTGCGCCCGCTCGGCCTCGCTGATGGTCTCCTGCTCGGCCAGCCGGCGCTGCGCGTCGCCCCGTTCCCGCAGCGCCGCGCCGATCACCAGGACCACCGCGCCGAGGACCACGAGCAGCAGCGCGCTGCCGTTGCTGCGCTCCGGCGCGATCAGGTGCAGGGCCAGGCTTGCCGCGCCCGTCGCCACCCAGACCGAGGCCAGGGTCCGCCGGGTCTCGCGCAGGGCCAGCGCGAGCAGCAGGAAGAGATAGCCGATCAGAGTGGGCGGGGGCCACGGCCAGATGGCGAACGTGCCGACCGGATACCCGAGCAACGCGGCCGCACCCAGGATGTCGGCGGGGAAGATGATCCACCACGCCTGCAGCGGCCGGTGCGCCAGCATCAGGAGCGGCGCCGCCTGCGCGACGGCCAGAGCTCCCGCCAGCCCTCCGTTCACGCCGTACTTGACGGTCAGGACATTGATCGTGACCGGGACGAAGATCGCGACGAGGGCGAGGACGACGCCGTACGGCAGCAGCCGCTGCCACCGCCTCGGCGCGTTCGCCAGGAGGGGTGTCGCGGGATGGGACGGGTGGGACAGCCCGTGGGCGAGGTCGCGCAGATTGCGCCGGGCGGCGCTCAGCAGACCGTCGACGGGCGGCGGGGGTCTTTGGGGCGGTGGCGGGGGCGTGCGGGGCGGTGTGGACGGCATGGGGGGCGGGGAAGTGGGCATGGCTCGTTCAGCGTAGGCGGGGCGCGGCCCGGCGGCGTCATACCGGGGTTCCGGTCCACCGCCGGGTTTCTCGTACGGGAGTACTACCGGCGGGCCGGACTCCGGACGTCGGACCCCGGACGTCGGACCCTGGTCGTCGGACCCCGGACGTCGGGCGCCGGACGTCTACAGCTCGGCGAGCAACTGGGCCTTCTTGGCGCTGAACTCGTCGTCCGTCACCAGCCCCGCCTGGTGCAGTTCCCCGAGGTGCCGGATCCGCTCCGCGATGTCCGCGGGATCGCGCCGCCCCGCGCCCACCAGGACGGCGGTCTGCGCGGCGGGCGCCGGCTGTTTCCTGCGTACGGATTCCAGTACGGCCGCGGCGAACGGCAGCGACTCGTGCACCGGGCCGTAGCCGAGGCCGAAGATCACCGCGGCGGGGTCCTGGTCGGCCCGGGTGGGGTGGGGAGCCGTCGGCTGCGCGCTGCGCCGCGTGCCTGTGCCGAGCCCCGCGCCGGGGTCCGCGCCCGCGGTCACGCCGGAGCCGGCGCTCATGGCGAGGCCGCTGCCCGGTCCCGGAGCCGCACCCTCCAGGCCTCTCGGCACCAGCCGCAGATAGCCGTCGAAGGCTTCCGGCGAGCGCCACTCGACGCCGCTCAGCTCCGTCACCACGAACGTCTGGTCACCGGCCTTCCACTTCGCCGTGGAGGCGCCCGTCCAGAACCAGCGGAACGAGATCCGCTCCCCGTCGAAGCCGGCCCGGCCGTCGTACGCCTTGAACTGCATCGGCGCCTCGGGGGCCGCGACCAGGAACCGCTCGGCGGGCTCCGCGGCGTCGGGAGGGAGCAGGGCGCGCAGTTCGTCCGCGTAGTACTCGGCGAGCGTCTCGCGCTCGGCGGGCAGCACCAGCCGGTACGGATCGCAGCCGTCCTTCAGCTGCCCGGCCGCGGCCTCCAGCAACGGGTCGGCACCGGGTCTCGGCACCGCGTGCAGGACCACCGTGCCCCGCTTGCCCGGGGTCAGCGTCACCGACGACAGCGCCGCGTGCGGGACGCGGCGTTCACGCAGGCTCTGGAAGAGCTTCGGCGTGCGTATACCCCGTTCGAAGCGGATGAGCACGGAGTCGGTGTCGAACTCCCAGGTGGCATGAATTCCGGCCAGCACATCACCCATGTGCCTCATCGTATGCGGCACTTGCCCGCACGTCCCCCCTCGGCGTAAACCGCAATTTCCGGTCGGCTGCGGCGGCTGAGCCCTCAGATCTTCAGGACGAGCTCCTGGCTGCCGCTGATTTGTTCGTTGCAGGCGCTGTCGGAGCTCGCACAGCTCACCGAGCCGTAGGCCCCCACGCCGATGGCGGCAAAGTTGCTGAGGCTCGCGGTGCCCGGCTCGAAATAGCCGCTGTGCCCGACCGCGTTGCCCGCCGAGACGATGCGTGCGCCGAAGCCCGGGTCGACCGGATCGGCCCCGTGACCGAGTCCGCCGAGCTCCAGGTTCGGTACGTCCTCGATCCAGTCGCCGTGGTCCCGCGTCGCCCACACCCTGGCCCGGGTGTGCAACTGCCCGGCGTTCTCCACGCGCATGCCGGGGCTGCCCGCGACCGCGATGTCGGTGACCCTGGACGGCAGTTCATGCGCGGCGACACCGCACAGCACCGAGCCGTAGCTGTGGCAGAACAGGGAGACCGGCGCGTTCCCGGGCAGCGCGCCCACCAGGGCGTTCAGCCGGACCGCCCCGCGCTCGGCGAGATTCCCCAGGGCCGCGTCCACGCCGATTCCGGCGGGCGTGGTGTAGTCGGCCCAGGCGATGACGGCGGTCCGGGTGCCGGGGCGCGCGGCGCGCTCCGCCGCGTACAGCGTCTTCGCCATGCCGACGGGGGCGGCGTTCACCTTGGGCGCGGACCGCTCCAGCGTCAGCAGATTGGTGTCGACGCCGGGGACGATCACGGAGACCCGCTGGGCCCGGTCGAGATCGCCGAAGACCTCCGCCGCACGGCCCTTTCCGGACGGGTCGAATGCGAGGATCTGCCGGCCCCGGGTGAGCATGGAGTCGAAACGGTCCATCCGGCGGAGCGCCTCGGCGCGGCCGTCCGGGGAGAGCCTGGAGTCGTGCATGCGCTGCCGTTCGACTGTCCGTGCCGCCACCAGGGCCCGCTCGTTGGCGTGATACCGCAGGGTGACCGGGGCGCCGTTCAGATTGCCGACGACCAAGGGGTACTTGTCGGCCAGGGTGGTGCGCTGTGCGGCCGTGAGCGAGGCGAAGAACTGCGCCAGGCGGGGCGCAGGCGCGTCGACGTCGGGCAGCGCGTGCCCGGCCACGTGGCCCCGTGCCCAGGAGGCGAGTGCGAGGGCGCGTGGCTCGTCGGTGCCTTGGTGGCGGACGGCGGTCCAGCCCGTGGTCGCCAGCATCACGAACACGACCGCGACGGCGAGCAGCGCGCGCCATGCGGTGAGCGTGGGGGAGGAGTCGAAGGTAGTCACTCCGGCCCACATTAGGAGACGCGCGGCGACAGCCGTGAAGGGGGTGACGCACATCACCAGGCTGCCGGGAATTCAAGGCCAGTTGTCTCACGCTGTGTTGGTGCGGCACGCACACTCAGGCGCGCGGAGCGCCCTCGGAGCGTCGCATATGGCCGCCGGGGCACGGCTGTTGTGAAGTCGGTCATGTCGTGGCACTGAGGCGTACAGCACATCGGACGGAGCCTCCATGGCTTTACCCGGACCCGGCGTCGGCCCCCGCCCGCCAGTTCCCGGCCAGCGCCGGTACGAGCTGATCCAGGTACACCTCGGTCAGTGCGCGCAGCGAGTCCACGCTGGCGTCGTGCCCCTGCCCCCAGAGCTGCCCGGTGACCCGCATCACCCCGCTGAACGCCGCCACGGCGACCCTCGGCCGGGGGTCCGTCTCCACGTCGACCCCCTCGCGCTCGGCGATGAGCAGGGCGATCTGGTTCTCCAGATCGATACTGCGCCGCAAGTGGGCGGCGAGCAGCGACGGCGTCGACTCGATCATCCGGTACGTGCGCATGTGGAGTTCGACCGTGACGATCGCCTCGATGGCCTCACCGATGCTGTTCCAGGCACAGAGGACCGCGCGGCGCATCGCCTCGAACGGGGCCTCCGCGGCGGGGCGTCGGCGCAGCTCCGAGAGAAAGTGCGACTCCACCATCTTCTGGATGGCGAAGGCGACCTCCTCCTTGCTGGCGAAGTAGCGGAAGAAGGTGCGCTGGGAGACTTCGACCGCGTCGACGATCTGGTCGACCGTGGTCTCCTCGTACCCCTGGGTGATGAAAAGATCGAGGGCGGCGTGGAGCAGGGCGTCCCGAGTGCGTCGCTTCTTCCGTTCACGCAGTCCGGTCGGCCGTCCGCACCGTCCGGTCGGATGCACGGCCCGCTGCCCATCGGTCACTGAAGTGGTCCTCTTTCCTGCTTTTTCCAGCTCAGCGTACCTGTGAGCTACGTGACAGTCACTGACTAGTGAAATGGTTTGTCAACTGTCAGAGGCTGACACTAATCTCCCGGGCATGACTAGTCAGACCACCGTCGAAAAGGCGTCGCGGGAGCCGCGGGACACCGCCGTGCCCGCACCTGCCAAGGGGCTGCGCGGCCACCCCTGGCTGACGCTCTTCTCCGTGGCCATCGGCGTGATGATGGTCGCGCTCGACGGCACGATCGTCGCGATCGCCAACCCCGCCATCCAGAAGGACCTGGGAGCATCGCTCGCCGACGTCCAGTGGATCACCAACGGCTACATGCTCGCCCTCGCGGTCTCCCTGATCACCGCGGGCAAGCTCGGTGACCGGTTCGGCCACCGCCAGACCTTCCTCATAGGAGTCGTGGGCTTCGCCGCGGCATCGGGGGCCATCGGCCTCTCCCACAGCGTCGCGCTGGTGATCGTGTTCCGGGTGCTCCAGGGCCTCTTCGGCGCCCTGCTGATGCCCGCCGCGCTCGGCTTGCTGCGCGCCACCTTCCCGGCCGAGAAGCTGAACATGGCGATCGGTATCTGGGGCATGGTGATCGGTGCCTCGACCGCGGGCGGACCGATCCTCGGCGGTGTGCTCGTCGAGCACGTCAGCTGGCAGTCCGTCTTCTTCATCAATGTGCCGGTCGGCGTGATCGCGCTCCTGCTGGGCCTGGTGATCCTCAAGGACCACCGCGCCGAGAACGCGCCGCGCTCCTTCGACGTCGGCGGCATCGTGCTGCTGTCGCAGGCGATGTTCTGCCTGATCTGGGCACTCATCAAGGGCTCGGAGTGGGGCTGGGGCGACTACAGGACGCTCGGCTTCCTGGGCGCCGCCGTGGTCCTGTTCGTGGTCTTCGCCTTCTCCCAGAAGAACGTCAGGGAGCCGCTGATCCCGCTGGGGATGTTCCGGTCCGTGCCGCTGTCGGCGGGCGCGGTCCTGATGGTCCTGATGGCCTTCGCCTTCATGGGCGGGCTGTTCTTCGTCACCTTCTACCTCCAGAACGTGCACGGTCTGAGCCCGATCGACAGCGGTCTGCATCTGCTGCCGCTGACCGGGATGATGATCGTCGCCTCGCCGCTCGCCGGCGCCTTGATCACCAAGTTCGGCCCGCGGGTCCCGCTGGTCGGCGGCATGGTGTGCACGGCGGTGGCCATGTTCGGCATGTCCCAGCTGGACACCGGCACCGGCACCCTGACCATGTCGATCTGGTTCGGTCTGCTCGGTCTCGGCCTCGCCCCGGTGATGGTCGGCGCCACCGAGGTCATCGTCGGCAACGCCCCGATGGAGCTCTCCGGCGTCGCGGGCGGTCTGCAGCAGGCCGCCATGCAGGTCGGCGGCAGCCTCGGTACGGCGGTGCTGGGCGCGGTCATGGCCTCGCAGGTCAGCTCGAAGCTGCCCGACAACTGGAAGGCTGCGGAGCTTCCGCCGCTCAGCCCGCAGAAGATGGACCAGGCCTCCTCTGCCGTCGAGGTCGGCATCCCGCCGGTGGGCGGGAACGTTCCGCCGGAGGTCGCGGGGAAGATCGCGGGCGTCGCACACGACACGTTCGTGTCAGGCATGAGCACGGCATTCATGGTCGCGGGCATCGTCGCGGTGGTCGCCGCGCTGGTCGCCACGCTCACCAAGCGCGGTGCGAATGCCGGGGCGGGCGCGGGCGCCGGTCACATCTGATCGCCCGTCACGACGCCGCCACGGCGTCAACACGGCGCGTACGACAGCCCCGCCGGACCCGTCCGGCGGGGCTGTCGCCTATCCGGGTGGTGTGGCCCGCGACCCCTTCCCCGGACGCTGCCCCGCAGGTCAGGGTGCGTGCAACTGATTCGCACCACCACGGGGGTCGATTTCCATGCGCATGACCATTCTTGCCGCCGCCCTGGCCGCAACCGCCCTGATCCCGCAGACCGCGGCCCACTCCGCGAGCTCGCGCGCCACCGCCCACTCCGCGATCCCGCGGACCGCGCCCCACTCCGCGCCCGCCCGGCCCGGTGCCTGCGGAAGCGGGCAGCTCTGCCTCTGGGCGAAGCCGGACTTCACCGGCGCCCGGCAGATCCATGAACTGTCCACGATCGACATCGACAGCTGCGTCCCGCTGCCGAAGGGCGGCAACGCACAGGCGCTCGCCAACCGCACCGGCCGGCCGGTCACCACGTACCAGTCCGCGGAGTGCGCCGAGACCGGCGAGTTCGAGACCTACCCGGGCGGCGGCACCTGGGTGCCCCGGTCCCCGTACCAGATCAGGGCCTTCAAGGTCTGGGAGAACTGACAGGACACGCCGAAGGGCGGCGGAACCCTTGGTTCCGCCGCCCTTCGGCCGTGATCCGCCGTGCTTACGCGTCGCCGCCGGCCGCGCCCGGGTCGGCCGCGGTCACATTCAGCAGTTCGTACCGGTCGATCGCCTGCTTCAGCAGCGAACGGTCGATCCGGTTCTCCTTCGCGAGCTCGGTGAGCACCGCGAGGACGATCGACTGCGCGTCGATGTGGAAGAACCGGCGGGCCGCGCCACGGGTGTCGGCGAAGCCGAAACCGTCCGCACCCAGCGACTGGTACGCGCCGGGCACCCAGCGTGCGATCTGGTCCGGCACGGAACGCATCCAGTCCGAGACCGCCACGAACGGGCCCTCCGAGCCGGAGAGCTTCCGCGTGACGTAGGGAACGCGCTGCTCCTCCTCCGGGTGCAGCAGGTTGTACCGCTCCACGTCCACGGCCTCGCGGCGCAGCTCGTTCCAGGAGGTCGCCGACCAGACGTCCGCCCGGACGTTCCACTCGTCGGCGAGGATCCGCTGCGCCTCGACCGCCCATGGGACGGCCACACCGGACGCCATGATCTGGGCCGGGATCTCGCCCCGCTCGGCGGCCTTGTAGCGGTACACGCCCTTGAGGATGCCTTCGACATCCACGTTCTCGGGCTCGGCCGGGTGCTGGATCGGCTCGTTGTAGACGGTGAGGTAGTAGAAGACGTCCTCGTTCTCCTCGGGAGTCCCGCCGTACATCCGGCGCAGACCGTCCTTGACGATGTGCGCGATCTCATAGCTGAACGCCGGGTCGTACGCGACACAGCCCGGGTTGGTCGAGGCGAGCAGCTGCGAGTGGCCGTCCGCGTGCTGGAGACCCTCACCGGTCAGCGTCGTACGACCGGCGGTCGCACCCAGCACGAAGCCGCGCGCGAGCTGGTCGGCCATCTGCCAGAACTGGTCACCGGTGCGCTGGAAACCGAACATCGAGTAGAAGACGTACACCGGGATCAGCGGCTCGCCGTGCGTGGCGTACGCGGAACCGGCGGCGATCAGCGAGGCCGTGCAGCCGGCCTCGGAGATGCCGTCGTGCAGCATCTGACCCGTCGGCGACTCCTTGTACGCGAGCAGCAGGTCGCGGTCGACCGCCTCGTACTGCTGGCCGAGCGGGTTGTAGATCTTCGCGCTCGGGAAGAAGGCGTCCATGCCGAAGGTGCGGTACTCGTCGGGCGCGATCAGCACGAAGCGCTTGCCGATCTCCTTGTCCCGCATGAGGTCCTTCAGGATGCGGACGAACGCCATGGTGGTGGCGATCGACTGCTGACCCGAACCCTTCTTCGCGGTCGCGTAGGTCTTGTCCTCGGGGAGAACCAGCGGCTTCGCGCGCACCACACGGGTCGGGACGTAACCGCCCAGACCCTTGCGGCGGTCGTGCATGTACTGGATCTCCTCCGAGTCGCGGCCCGGGTGGTAGTAGGGCGGGTAACCCTCGTCCAGCTGCTTGTCGGTGATCGGGATGTGCAGCCGGTCGCGGAACCGCTTGAGGTCCTCGACCGTGAGCTTCTTCATCTGGTGGGTCGCGTTGCGGCCCTCGAAGTTCGGCCCCAGGGTCCAGCCCTTGACCGTCTGCGCTAGGATCACCGTCGGCTGGCCCTTGTGGGCCTTGGCCGCCGCGTAGGCCGCGTAGACCTTCTTGTGGTCGTGACCGCCGCGGCCCAGGTGCAGGATCTGGTCGTCGGTCATGTCCTTGACCATGTCGCGCAGTCGCGGGTCGTCCCCGAAGAAGTGCTCACGGATGTACGCGCCGGACTCGGTGGCGTACGTCTGGAACTGGCCGTCCGGCGTGGTGTTCAGCTTGTTGACCAGGATGCCCGTGCGGTCCTGCGCGAGCAGCGGGTCCCAGGAGCGGTCCCAGACCAGTTTGATGACGTTCCATCCGGCTCCCCGGAACTGCGACTCCAGCTCCTGGATGATCTTGCCGTTGCCGCGCACCGGGCCGTCGAGCCGCTGCAGGTTGCAGTTGACCACGAAGGTCAGGTTGTCCAGGCCCTCACGGGCGGCGATGGACAGCTGGCCGAGCGACTCGGGCTCGTCCATCTCGCCGTCGCCCAGGTAGGCCCAGACATGGGACTTGGAGGTGTCGGCGATGCCGCGCGCCTCCATGTAGCGGTTCATCCGGGCCTGGTAGATGGCGCCGAGCGGGCCGAGGCCCATCGAGACCGTCGGGAACTCCCAGAAGTCCGGCATCAGCCGCGGGTGCGGGTAGCTTGACAGACCGTTCGGCGCCTTCGACTTCTCCTGGCGGAAGGCGTCGAGCTGTGCCTCGCTCAGCCGGTCGAGCAGGAAGGCGCGGGCGTAGATGCCCGGGGAGGCGTGCCCCTGGAAGAAGATCTGGTCGCCGCCCAGACCGTCGTCCTTGCCCCGGAAGAAGTGGTTGAAGCCCACGTCGTACAGCGAGGCCGAGGAGGCGAAGGTGGCGATGTGGCCGCCGACGCCGATCCCCGGACGCTGGGCACGCGACACCATCACGGCCGCGTTCCAGCGGGTCGCGTTGAGGACCTTGCGCTCGATCTCCTCGTCGCCGGGGAAGAACGGCTCGTCCTTCGTGGCGATCGTGTTCACGTAGTCCGTGCTGCGCATCTCCGGCACGGCGACGCGTTTCTCGCGCGCACGCTCGATGAGCCGGAGCATCAGGTAACGGGCCCGCTCACGGCCTCGCTCGTCGACCGCGGCGTCGAGCGAGTCGAGCCATTCCTGGGTCTCTTCGGGATCGAAGTCCGGGACCTGGCTGGGCAGGCCGCCAATGATGATCGGGTTGCGATCGGATCCGGAAGCCACGCTGTTCCTTCGCTGTTCGGTGCTGCTCTACAGGGCCTGGCCACGGGAGGACATGCCCCCGAGGTGTATGCATGTACGCCATCACCATCGTGTACCGCGAGGGCGTAAACGTCATCTCTACCGAGGGGTAACCGCCGTGTTGCGAGACATCACGTCCGGAGCGCGGGGATGGGCTGGTCCAAACCGCAACCATACGCCCAACCCGTCCAAGCGTTCCCAAAGGATGTTCGACTCCGAATGGCGGACCGAAACGGCATAAGCTGTGGAAGGACGTAAAGGGTGTGGACGGTAGCGCGGCCCCCGCAGGGGACCTGCCGACAGCGCGGCGACGTGGCAGGGAACGTCACCGTTTAGGCGGTCTCGGACGCTGGGTACTTGCGCGATCCGCCGCTCCCGTGTGGACTACGGCCAACGCCCCGCGCACGCGCGTGGCTGAAGCATTTTCCGAAACATGATCAGGAGGCAACCCGTGAGCGCGACCGCGGACCACGCGGAGGAGCGGACCAACCCGGCAGCACGCCTGGGGTTCGAGCCCGGACAGGTGGTCCAGGAGATCGGCTACGACGACGACGTCGAGCAGGAGCTCCGTGAGGGCATTGAGGCCACTATCGGCCAGGAACTCGTCGATGAGGACTACGACGACGTCGCCGACGTCGTCCTGCTGTGGTTCCGCGACGAGGACGGCGACCTTACGGACGCGCTGGTGGATGCCATTGGTCTGATCGAGGACGGCGGCGCGGTCTGGCTGATGACGCCGAAGACCGGCCGTGACGGATACGTCGAACCGAGCGACATCAACGAGTCTGCGCAGACCGCCGGTCTCTCCCAGACCAAGAGCATCAATGCGGGCAAGGACTGGACGGGCAGCCGTCTGGTCACACCGAAGGCGGCCCGAGCCAAGCGCTGAACGGCATTCGCCACCCATTCGCCCCGAAGGCCCCCGACTGGCATGAGCACGAGCCACCGGGGGCCTTCCGCGTGGCCGAAGCCTTCCGCGCGGTACGGCTGCCGATGCCCGCCCCCCTGCACGGCCGCCGGCCCGCACGGGGCGAGGCCCCGCGTCCGGGCGGGCGGGTGAGGCGCAGGACGCCCCGCGCGGGCGCTGCGTGGCCTGCTGCGGGCCCTGCGTAGGGTGGGAGCCACCCGGACAGCCCAGCCCGGTGAACGTAGCGAAGGGACGCGTCTCATGGCGATCGAGGTCGGCACCAAGGCCCCGGACTTCGAGCTGAAGGACAACCACGGCCGGACCGTGAAGCTCTCGGATTTCCGCGGCGAGAAGAACGTCGTGCTGCTGTTCTACCCGTTCGCCTTCACCGGCGTGTGCACGGGTGAGCTCTGCGCGCTCCGGGACGAGCTGCCGAAGTTCGAGAACGACGACACGCAGCTGCTCGCCGTCTCCAACGACTCCATCCACACCCTGCGTGTCTTTGCCGAGCAGGAAGGCCTTGAGTACCCGCTGGTCTCGGACTTCTGGCCGCACGGCGAGACCTCGCGGGCGTACGGCGTCTTCGACGAGGAGAAGGGCTGCGCGGTGCGCGGCACCTTCATCATCGACAAGGAGGGCGTGGTGCGCTGGACCGTCGTCAACGGCCTGCCCGACGCACGGGACCTCAACGACTACATCAAGGCGCTCGACGCGCTCTGACCCGCGAGCGGCGGATCTGCGGGCGTCCCGGCCAAAAGCCTGCTTTGGCCGGGAACCGGTCACTAGGATCCACTCGTTCATCGGATGCCAACGCAACGTGGAGGCGCCGGCGCCCGCCGGCCCCCAAAGAAACCAATGGGAGGACTCGTGGGAGTCAGCCTCAGCAAGGGCGGCAACGTCTCGCTGACCAAGGCCGCGCCCAACCTGACCGCGGTCGTCGTCGGTCTGGGCTGGGATGCCCGCACCACCACCGGTGGTGACTTCGACCTCGACGCCAGCGCCCTGCTGACGAACGCGGAGGGCAAGGTCGGCAACGACGGCAACTTCGTCTTCTTCAACAACCTCAAGAGCCCCGACGGCTCCGTCGAGCACACCGGTGACAACCTCACCGGTGAGGGCGAGGGCGACGACGAAGTCATCAAGGTGAACCTGTCCGGCGTTCCTGCCGACGTCGACAAGATCGTCTTCCCGGTCTCGATCTACGAGGCCGAGACCCGCCAGCAGAGCTTCGGCCAGGTGCGCAACGCGTACATCCGCGTCGTCAACCAGGCCGACAACAGCGAGCTGGCGCGCTACGACCTGAGCGAGGACGCCTCGACGGAGACCGCCATGGTCTTCGGCGAGCTGTACCGCAACGGGGCGGAGTGGAAGTTCCGTGCCATCGGTCAGGGATACGCCTCGGGGCTGCGCGGCATCGCGCAGGACTTCGGCGTCAACGTCTGAGAAGGCGCGGCCGGGCCGAGCCGTCGAGGAGCGACCCGGGTCACGTAGGCATGCATCCCGTCCGGCGCCGCACCCTGTGCGGCGCCGGACGCGCTCAAAGCCGGCTCGCCGGCTCGCCGGCTCAACAGACGGTTCATCGACTCGGGGAGGACACACCATGGGCGTCACACTCGCCAAGGGAGGCAACGTCTCCCTCTCCAAGGCCGCACCCAACCTCACCCAGGTGCTGGTCGGGCTCGGCTGGGACGCACGATCCACCACGGGGGCCGACTTCGACCTCGACGCCAGCGCGCTGCTGTGCCAGTCGGGCCGGGTGCTCGGCGACGAATGGTTCGTGTTCTACAACAACCTCACGAGCCCCGACGGCTCCGTGGAGCACACCGGTGACAACCTCACGGGTGAGGGCGAGGGCGACGACGAGTCGGTCATCGTGAACCTCACTCAGGTGCCCGCGCACTGCGACAAGATCATTTTTCCGGTCTCGATCCATGACGCGGACAACCGGGGGCAGACCTTCGGCCAGGTCGGCAATGCGTTCATTCGCGTGGTCAACCAGGCGGACGGCCAGGAGCTCGCGCGTTACGACCTCACCGAGGACGCGTCGACGGAAACCGCGATGATCTTCGGCGAGCTCTATCGCTACAACGGCGAGTGGAAGTTCCGTGCAGTGGGACAGGGGTACGCGTCGGGACTGCGCGGTATCGCTCTAGACTTCGGGGTCAACGTTTCGTAAAGCCGCGCACGGCGCGGGGGAGCCCCGTACTCACCCGGGGGAGACCCGTTCATACACGATGAGGTAGCCAGTGCTTCTGAAAACCTTCGGCTGGTCGTTCGCGATTACCGCGCTCGGCCTGGTCGCAGCGATGTTCTACGGAGGGTGGCAGGCTCTCGGCGTAGTCGCGATCCTTTCCGTCCTGGAGATCTCGCTGTCCTTCGACAACGCGGTGGTCAACGCCGGGATCCTGAAGAAGATGAGTGCCTTCTGGCAGAAGATCTTCCTCACGGTCGGCGTGCTCATCGCGGTCTTCGGCATGCGGCTGGTGTTCCCCGTCGTGATCGTGGCCGTCACCGCCAAGATGGGTCCGATCGAAGCGGTCGATCTTTCGTTCAACCAGCCCGACCGCTACCAGCAACTCGTCACGGACGCCCACCCGGCGATTGCCGCCTTCGGTGGCATGTTCCTTCTGATGATCTTCCTCGACTTCATTTTCGAGGAGCGTGACATCCAGTGGCTGCGCTGGATCGAGCGCCCGCTCGCCAAGCTCGGCAAGGTCGACATGCTGTCGGTCTGCATCGCGCTGATCGTGCTGCTGATCGCGGCCCTGACCTTCGCGACGAACGCGCACCAGCACGGCGGCGGCCACGCGGACAAGGCGGAGACCGTACTGCTCGCCGGAGTCGCGGGTCTGATCACATACCTCATCGTCGGCGGTCTCTCGGGCTTCTTCGAGAACAGACTGGAGGAAGAGGAGGAGCGGGAGGCCGAGGCCGAGGAGGAGGCCAGGAAGAGCGGCAAGAAGATGTCCGCGATCGCGCTTTCCGGCAAGGCCGCGTTCTTCATGTTCCTGTACCTGGAAGTGCTCGACGCCTCCTTCTCGTTCGACGGTGTCATCGGCGCCTTCGCCATCACCAACGAGATCGTGCTGATGGCCCTCGGCCTCGGTATCGGCGCCATGTACGTCCGTTCACTGACGGTCTACCTGGTCCGTCAGGGCACGCTCGACGACTACGTCTACCTGGAGCACGGCGCCCACTACGCCATCGGCGCGCTGGCGGTCATTCTCCTCGTCACCATCCAGTACCAGATCAACGAGATCATCACCGGGCTCGTCGGCGTCGTGCTGATCGCCTGGTCCTTCTGGTCCTCGGTCCGGCGCAACAAGGCGCTGGAGGCCGCGGGCGGGGGCGACGACGCGGATTCCAGGGAAGAGGTTCCGTCCGGGGTGTGACCCGGCAGGAATATCCGTCCGGGGTGTGACCCGGGGGGAATTGAGGAACGCTCTCAGCGGGGCGGTCCGCACGGCGACGGTTCTCCGGTATCACCGGGACCCGGCCCGGCGGCCGCCCCGCAGTGATGTGGGTGACCTGTGCGACGCACGGGACGGCCGCGGGGCCGGGGAACTTTTTCTACCGATAGGTGTGGGGGTTGGGGATGGCGTTCTGGGACAGCTTGTGGCCGCGACGTGAGGCACAGTTCGAGTCGGGCAGCGCGTCGACCAATTCCATCGTGCTCTCCAAGCGGCACGCCACGGTCTCGCTCACCAAACAGGGCGCGCTGACCGGCAATCTGCGGGTCAACCTCTCCTGGCGGATGCGTACGTCGGACATCGAGGGCAGATCGCGGCAGAGCGGCCGGCTGCTGCGGCCCATGAACCTCTTCAAGCCCGACGTGGTCCAGGCGCACACCCAGGGCGTGGTCAACGTCGACCTGGACCTGGGCTGCATGTACGAGCTGAAGGACGGCACCAAGGGCGTGGTCCAGCCGCTGGGCAACCTCATGGGCGACCTGAACGCACCGCCGTACATCCGGCTCAGTGGGGACGACCGCTTCGGGGCGCCGTCGGGCGAGACCGTCTACGTCAATCTCGACCAGCACGACCAGATCAAGCGGCTGTTGTTCTTCGTCTACATCTACGACCAGACGCCGGCCTTCGACCGTACGCACGCCAAGGTGACGCTCTACCCGGGCAACGGCCCGCGGATCGAGATCGAACTCGACGAGCACGCCCCGGAGGCCCGCTCCTGCGCCGTGTTCACGGTGGAGAACGTCAAGGACGACCTGATCGTGCGGCGCGAGGTGAAGTTCGTGTACGGATTCCAGTCGGAGCTGGACCGGCTGTACGGCTGGGGCATGCAGTGGGGGCGCGGCTACAAGTCCAGGGCCTGAGCGGCGCGCCGGACCGTCGGCGGTACGGGGGCGTGGCCGCGGGCGGCTCGGGGCGGCAGATGGCGTCGGCTCTCGGCCGTCGCGGGGCCGCCCCTCGGTTGTCGTCGGGCTGCCTCAGGACCGTATGAACTGCGGCCCCTGCGGCGGCAGCACGAAATTCGGGTCGGGGGCGGGCGCGGCGGCCGCGGCCGGCTGCGGATAGCCGTAGGCGGGCTGAGCGGCAGCCGGCTGCGGATACCCGTATGCGGGCTGCGGAGCCGGCGGGGTCACCGCGGGCTCCGGATGTCCGTAGGCCGGCTGCTGGTGCTGGACCGTGGCCTGGGAGCCGGGGCCGGGGGCCGGTGCGGGCGGGAACGGGGGCGCGGGCGGCGGAAACGCGGGCGGCACCGCAGACGGGGGCGCCGCAACGGGAGAGGGAGAAGGATCGGGCTCCGCCGCGGCCTCCGACTCGTCGACCGAGATGCCGAAGGCGGTCGCCAGACCCACCAGACCGGTCGGATAGCCCTGGCCCACGGCCCGGAATTTCCAGCCATCGCCGCGCCGGTAGAGCTCGCCGCAGATGATCGCCGTCTCCTCGCCGGTCTCCGGCCGCACATCGAAGACGGCGAGTGGATCCCCGTCCGCCGAGGCCGCGTCGTACAGCAGGATGCGTAGATCGCGCACCTGAGCGAATGCGGCTCCGTCGGAGGACGCGGCGACGACCACCTGCTCGACCGAGGCGTCGAGCGCGCCCAGGTCGGCCTCGATGCTGTCCGTGAGCCCTTCGGGGACGCTGCGCTTCGGCAGCCGTCGTACCAGGCCGGAGGGGTGACGGGGCTGGTTGTAAAAGACGAAGTCCTCGTCCGAGCGCACGCGGCCACCGACTCCGAGCAACAGGGCCGAGGCGTCCACATCCGGAACCCCGGCGCCCGGGGACCAGCGCAGCACGGCCCGTACGGCCAAGGCGTCCAGAGGGACGTTCGAGCCTTTCACCATCGCGTGCGTCATGCCCGTCATCCTGCCTGCCGGCTGCCCGCGCGGACAACGCGGGGGGCGTACCGCGTGTCCCGGCGGTGCGTCGGAACCGCGTCGGAACCGTGTCGTCCGCAGTACATGGACCCGTCGGGAAATGGACGAGTTACCCGGAATTCATGCCTGCGGGGAACTGTTGACACCCGTCCGTACGTACTATTACCGGCCATACGTCGTCCGGCCCGTCAGGCAGTTCGGGGAATCACATGCGTCATTTCGGGCATATAGCGCCCGCTGCGAGAGAGGGTCTGTTCTTCCAGGAGCCGTGCGAATTCCGCGCGGACTCACCGGCCCGCGTGCTTTCGGCCGCTCTGGGAGCGACCCTGTACAGCCCTGCCACCAGGCCGAGGCTTGCTGACGACGTCATCAAGCAGGTCGGGCGCGGTGTCGTCTCGATGGTGCTGTGCCTGGAGGATTCGATCGACGACTCCGAGGTCGTCGGTGCCGAGGAGAACCTGGTCAGACAGTTCGCCGACCTCGATGCGCGCGGCGCCGATGTGCCCCTGCTCTTCATCCGGGTCCGGGAGCCGGGCCAGATAGTGGACCTGGTGGGCCGGCTCGGTCGCACCGTCCGATTGTTGTCTGGTTTTGTACTTCCGAAGTTCACCGAAGAACGCGGCGTACCGTACCTGGAGGCACTCGCCAACGCCGAGACGGTGGGCGGGCAGCGCCTGTTCGCGATGCCCGTTCTCGAATCGCCCGAGCTGTTGCATCTGGAGACCCGTGGCGAAGCGCTCCGGGGAATAGCCCGCACCGTCGACAAGTACCGCGAGCGGGTCCTCGCGCTGCGGCTCGGCGTCACCGACTTCTGCTCGGCGTACGGGCTCCGCAGGGCGCCCGACATGACGGCGTACGACGTACAGATCGTCGCCGCCGTCATCGGTGACGTGGTCAATGTCCTGGGCCGGGCGGACGGCACGGGCTTCACGATCACCGGGCCGGTGTGGGAGTACTTCCGGCTCCAGGAGCGCATGTTCAAACCGCAGCTGCGCCGCAGCCCCTTCCTGGAGGGGCGGGCCGAGGAACTGCGCACGGCACTGATCGAGCACGACCTCGACGGCCTGCTGCGCGAGATCGAGCTCGACCGGGCCAACGGCCTGCTCGGCAAGACCTGCATCCATCCGTCACACGTCGCGCCCGTGCATGCGCTGTCCGTGGTCAGTCATGAGGAGTTCAGCGACGCACAGGACATCCTGCGCCCGGAGCGTGACGGCGGTGGCGTCATGCGCTCGGCGTACACGAACAAGATGAATGAGGTGAAGCCGCACCGCGCCTGGGCCGAGCGGACCCTGCAGCGGGCCGAGGTCTTCGGCGTGGCGAGGGAGGACGTCGGCTTCGTGGAGCTGTTGGCCGCGGGCCTCGCGGAATGAGCGCGGCTCGGGGAGTGGGCGGGTTTCAAGGGGCGAGAGGGCTCCGCTGGGCGAGTCGGCTCCATGGGGTGAGTGAGCTCCGCAGGACGGGTGTGTCTCGCGGAACGGGTGTGTCTCGATGAGCGAGCGCGCAGCAGGGAAAGAGGCAGTGAACGTGGTGTGGTCGGGCAACTGGGTGGCGGAGCGGCTGGGCGTCGAGCTGGTCGGCGACGGGAGCCCCGACGGCGACAAGGAGCTGAGGGAGCTGCTGGGCCTCGCCCTGCGCCGCAACCCCAAGCGGGCCCATCTGCTCGTGTCGAACGTGCTCGGCAAGCACGTGCCGCAGAAGCCCTCCGTGGTGTACGCCGCCGGCTTCGAACTCGGCCGACGGGTGCGCGAACTCCTCGGTGACGCCGCGGCACGCCGGGCGGTGGTGCTCGGTTACGCGGAGACGGCCACCGGTCTCGGACACGCGGTCGCCGACGGGCTCGGGGTGGCTCCGTACCTCCACTCGACGCGCCGCCCCGTCGAGGGCGTGGAGCGCGCGGGAGGCTTCGAGGAGTCGCACTCGCACGCCACCTCCCATCTGCTGCTCCCGGAGAACCCGGCTCTGCTGGCGGGCGACTGCGGCCCGACAGGCGGAGGAGCCGGTGCGGGTGCGGGCGCAGAGGTGCACGCGGGTGCGGACACGGATCCGGGCGCCGGTACAGGTCTGAGCGCCGGCGCGCCGCTGGTGCTGGTGGACGACGAGTTCTCCACGGGCAACACCGTGCTCAACACCATCCGCGCGCTGCACGAGCGGTACCCCCGGAGCCGGTACGTCGTCGTCGCCCTGGTGGACATGCGGTCGGCGGCCGACCACGGGCGGCTGACCGAGTTCGCCGCGGAGACCGGCGCACGCGTCGACCTGGTGACGAGGAGCTCGGGCAGCCTCACCCTCCCTGAGGGCGTCTTGGAGAAGGGCCAGGCGCTGGTCGCCGCACAGGAGGAGGCAGGCTCCGCGAGGCCGGGACCGGCCGGTCCGGTGAGCCCGGAGCAGGTGGCCACCGAAGCGACGGCCTTCGCAAGGTCGCAGGCAACCGGTTCCGCCGCCCCGGAGGCGGGCGTCACAACCGGTGCCGCCGTTCCCTCGGCAGCCGGTTCCGCCGCCCCGGAAGCGGGCGTCGAACCCGGGCGCGGTTTCTGCACCCGGGTGGACCTCCAGTGGCCCGCCGGTGTGCCCGACGGCGGACGGCACGGCTTCACCCCCGCCCACCGGGCCGCCCTGGAGCCGGCCCTTCCGGCCATGGCCGCCCGTATCGCCGCAGCACTGGGTGACACCCGACGCGTACTTGTCCTCGGCTTCGAGGAGCTGATGTACGCGCCCCTGCGCCTGGGCACGGCCCTGGAGGACCACACCGGCAGCGAGGTGCGGTACTCCACCACCACACGTTCCCCCGTCCTCGCGGTGGACGACCCCGGCTATGCGATACGCACCCGGCTGGTCTTCCCGGCCCATGACAATCCGGCCGACGGACCCGGTGACCGGTACGCGTACAACGTCGCGGGCGCCGGTTTCGACGCCGTGGTCGTGGTCGTCGACTCCACCGCCGACACCCCCGAACTCCACGCCCCCGACGGCCTGTTGGCGCAGCTCGACGCCCACACCGACCATGTGCTGCTCGTCGTCGTCCCCTCGTACGTCCCGTCGTACGCCGCCTCACGCACCGCGTCGGGCCTCACCCCGTACGCCCCCGAACGGCAGGAACCCCCCATGCTGCCCGAGCCCCTCCGCGGCCCCGCCTTCTCCTCCTACGCGCCGGACGACGTCGGCTGGCTGCTCCAGGACCTCTCCGACGTCGAACTGGAGGCGCCCACCGAGGAGCGCGAGGAGGCCATACAGAGCGGGGGCGCGCACTACGCCGAGTCGCTGCCCGTCGAGTACCAGCCGTCCGCCCAGTACCAGGGCCTGTTCAAGGCGGCGCTGGATCTGTCGGCCGCCCGCGTCGCCCGCGCCGTCGGCACCGTCACCGAGACGGTCCTCGCCGAGCGCACCCCCCGCCCCGTCCTGGTCTCGCTCGCCAGGGCCGGCACCCCCGTAGGCGTACTCATGCGCCGCTGGGCCCGGCAGCGGCACGGGCTCGACCTGCCGCACTACGCCGTCTCGATCGTGCGGGGCCGCGGCATCGACGCCAACGCCCTGCGCTGGCTGGCCGCCCACCACGATCCGGCGGATGTCGTCTTCGTCGACGGCTGGACCGGCAAGGGCGCGATCACCCGTGAACTGTCCGCGGCGCTCGCCGGATTCGACGGCTTCAACCCCGAGATCGCGGTCCTGGCGGACCCCGGCGGCTGCGTCCGTACCTATGGCACCCGCGCGGACTTCCTCATTCCGTCCGCCTGCCTCAACTCCACCGTGTCCGGGCTGATTTCGCGGACCGTCCTCCGTTCCGACCTGGTCGGCCCCGACGACTTCCACGGTGCGAAGTTCTACCGGGAGCTTGCGGACAGTGATGTGTCCGGCCACTTCCAGGACACCGTCGCCGCCCACTTCGACGAGGTCGTCGACGCCGTGGACGCCGAGGTGAAGGAGCTGCTTGCGGTCGACCGCGCCCCGACCTGGGAGGGCTGGGCCGCCGTGGAGCGCATCAGCGAGGAGTACGGAATCCATGATGTGAACCTGGTCAAGCCGGGTGTCGGCGAGACGACCCGCGTACTGCTGCGCCGCGTCCCGTGGAAGATCCTCGCCAAGCGCGGTGCGGGCGCGGACCTTGAGCACATCCGTCTGCTGGCCGACCAGCGGGGCGTCCCGGTCGAGGAGGTCGACGGACTCCCTTACACCTGCGTCGGTCTGATCCACCCGAAGTACACCAGGGGCGCGACGGGCGCGAACGGCAAGGCGGTGGAGTCCAAGTGACGTCCCCGGCCACTCCGGCGACTGCGACTGCTCCGGTGATCACGGCGACGTCGACGCCGCGAGCCACCCCGGCGAGCCCGGCGGCCTCGGCCGTACCGGCGGCCCCGGCGACACCGCCCGCGACTGGCACCGGGGTCGCCCCTGCCACGCCGCCCGCTCCCGCCGCCCCTGTGACACTGGTCGCCAGTGACCTCGACCGCACTCTCATCTATTCGGCGGCGGCGCTCCAGCTCCCCCTGCCGGACGCCGAGGCCCCCCGGCTGCTCTGCGTGGAGGTGTACGATCGCAAGCCGCTCTCCTACCTGACCGAGACGGCCGCGACACTGCTCGACGGGCTCGCCCGCTCCACGATGTTCGTCCCGACGACCACCCGCACCCGCGAGCAGTACAGGCGCATCCATCTCCCCGGCCCCGCACCGCGGTTCGCGATCTGTGCCAACGGCGGACACCTTCTCGTCGACGGTGAATCCGACCCCGACTGGCACACGCGGGTCTCCCGCAGGCTCGCCGACGAATGCGCTTCGCTCGCCGAGGTCCGCGCCCATCTCCTGGCGGCGGCCGACCCCGCCTGGCTGCTCAAGGAGCGCGTCGCCGAGGACCTCTTCGCCTATCTCGTCGTCGAACGCCCGCTGTTGCCCGAGGGCTGGGTCGAGGAACTGGGGGAGTGGGCGGAGACCCGAGGCTGGACGGTTTCCCTCCAGGGCCGCAAGATCTACGCCGTACCGGGTCCGCTCACCAAGAGCGCCGCCATGAATGAGGTCGCCCGGCGCACCGGCGCCACGCTCACCCTCGCCGCCGGTGACAGCCTCCTCGACGCCGATCTGCTCCTCGCCGCCGACCGCGCCTGGCGCCCGGCCCACGGTGAACTCGCCGACACCGGCTGGAGCGCCCCGCATGTCGAGGTGACGGCCGGGCACGGTGTGGCGGCGGGAGAGGAAATCCTGCGGCACTTCCTGCGGGCTTCGGGCCAGGGCCAGGGACAGGTGTTCCGACCCCCCACGGACACGCGCCGATCCGTGGCTGCTCCGGATCCGACGCGCGCCCGACGCGCGCCCGGTCCCGCGTACCGGTGATGATCAGCGACTACAGTCACCGCGTTCTCGCCCGCGCTCCTCGCAGCATGCAGGGACAGGGCGGCGCGGGCCCGGCAGGACCGACGAGGAGCATGCGATGACCAAGGGCAACGAAACCAAGATCACGGACGAGCTGTACGCGTACATGCTGGCGCACAATCCACCGCTCGACGCGGTGCAGCGCGAGCTCGTCGAGACCACGTACGCCCGCCTGCCCGAGCATGCGGGCATGCAGTCGGCCGAGGAACAGGGACCGCTGCTCGCCTTTCTCGTCCGGCTGACCGGGGCCCGGCACATCGTGGAGGTCGGGACGTTCACCGGCTTCTCCGCCCTGTCGATGGCCCAGGCGCTGCCCGCCGACGGGCGACTGATCGCCTGCGACATCTCGGAGGAGTGGACCGCCTACGGTCGGCAGGCATGGGAGAAGGCGGGCGTCGCCGACCGGATCGAGCTGCGCATCGCCCCCGCGCTCGACACCCTGCGGGCGATGCCGGCCGAGCCGCACATCGATCTCGCCTATCTGGACGCGGACAAGGGCAACTACATCCCGTACTGGGAGGAGCTGGTGCCCCGCATGCGCCAGGGCGGTCTCGTCGTCACGGACAACGTGCTCTTCCACGGAGGGGTGACCGACCCGCGGGCGACCGGCGGAGCGGCGGCGATCAAGGAGTTCAACGACCACGTGGCGGCCGATCAGCGGATGGACAGCGTGCTGCTCACCGTGTCGGACGGGCTGACGCTGTCCCGTAAGCGCTGAGGCGTGTGCGCGCCGTGGTGACCGCACCGTGGCGACCGGGTACGACAGGAGAGCGTACGTCTTCCACGGCGCGGTCACCCTTGCCGAGATGCGGTCGTGGGTCCGTCAAGAGCCCGCCGGACGGTCCTCAGGCGTCGGCCGGGCGGTCCTCAGGCGTCGGCCGGACGGCGGGGTTCGCGCCGCATGGCCCACAGCATCGGACCACCTCCCGGCAGTCGCATCTCCTTGCGCACGGTGAAGCCGAAGTGCTCGTAAACGGGGAGATTGGACGCTTTGGAGGACTCCAGGCAGACGGGCAGACCCGCCGCGTCGGCCTTGGCCAGCCCCGAGCGCAGCAGGGCGGCTCCGTGCCCTTGGCCCTGGGCGGCCGGGTCGGCACCGATCACTGCCAGGTACCAGTGGGATTCCGTCGGTGCGTGCTCGGCCGCTGCCTCCACGGCGTCGCGGAACAGCGGAGCCCGGTCGCCGAGGATGTTCTGGAGCTCCTGGATGGTCTCCGCGTCAGGAACGGCCTTTTCCTGCCCCTCCGGCGGCACCCAGAAGGCGGCCGCAGCGTCGGTGTGCTCGCACACGCCGTGGTGGGCGTACTGCCGGGTGAAGAGGGTGGTGAAGTAACGGCTCAGCCCCCGTCTCGCGAGAGGAATCGTCGGGGAAGAACCAGCGCATCATGGGGTCGTCGTCGAACGCACGGGGTAGGGCGCGGCTGACCAGTTGAGCGTCGTCGACCGTTGCCGTCTTCGGGGTGTTCGATATAGGCATACGGGTCATTCTGTACGCTTTATGATCTTGAGTGGACGGCGGGTGGCCGGCTCGCGGGTGGCAAAGGAACAGCCCGACAAGGCAGTCACATGGCCCGTCACATGGCCCGTCGGACAGCTCTGCAAGCCGCAGACCGAACGAGCGGGTATGGCAACAGGACAGCGAGCTCCCGTGCCAGGCATCGGGGCCCGAGGCGGTCGGAGAGACATCCCTCGGTTAGGGGCGTGTGTGGGACGGGAAGCGGGAACTTCCCGGCTCCTTCGCGAGTTGCGGAGGACGGCCTGATCGTTTGATGTGTGACACGGCGGCCGCGCCGCCGTCGGGAGAAGTGAGCAATCCATGGCCATGGTGGGCCTGTTCTGGATCGTCGAGGGCGACGTGTACGTGGGTGCGAAGCCGTCCGGTCTGGCTCCCGGGGTACGCCTGACCCCCGAGGGCGTGGTGGCCCTCGGCGACAGACAGTCCGGCCTCCACCTGTGGGAGGACGTGCGTGCGCTGACGGTGGCGGACGTCCCCGTGAAGTCCCTGAAGCGGCAGGTCGGCGCGGTCAAGGACCTGGCTCTGGGCACGGTGGTGAACCTGGCTCTGCCCATGGGCCCGGGCCGGGTGGACGAGGCCCCGGCGATGATGACGGTGTGCGTGGAATCACGCGACGGCGACTACGAGCTGGCGACCTACGTGGCCGCAGCCGTCGGCTACTCCCCGACAGAGGTCGACCTCTCCCGCGCCCTCCTGTCCCGCCTCACGGAGGGCGCCGCAACGATGGCCACAACGCTGGCAGCGATGTCGGAGTGGGGCCGCGCCTGGGAGGGAGGGTCCCCTCGGAAGGCGGAACGGGAGGGACTGCTGCGGGAGTGGGCGGGCCAGAGCCTCCGATCATGACCGCGGCAGCGGTGACGGTGCCCGGGTAGACGTACCCGCGCTTGCAGTACCGGGTGGCGACGGCCCCGGAACTGTTGCAGCTTGTCGACCGCCCGCTCGACGGTGTGGCGCTCCGACGGTGTCACGCTTCCGACGGTGTTGCGCTTCTTGTGCCGCACGGAGCCGAAGCCCGGTGGCCGGCCGCCCTGCGCTGCGCTGCGGTCCGGCGGCCTGCTGATTCGACTCCCAAGGCCCGCCCCGGCTCTCAGCCGCAGCAACCCCCGCCGCAGCAGCCGCCACCGCCCCCTCCGCCACCGGCCGACGGGGCGGCGGGGGCGGACTTGGCGGACGAACCACCCACGGCCACAGTGGAGAGCAGTTTCACGGTGTCGGCGTGCCCGGCGGGACAAGAGGCCGGATCCGAGGACTGGGCCATCGGGCGGCTGAGTTCGAACGTGTCTCCGCAGGAGCGGCAGCGGTACTCGTAACGAGGCATGCGCCCAGGCTATCCGGCACCGGCCGGCGAGGGAGCCGGGCGGGCGGGTTGGGCGGGTCGGGCGAGGGAGCCGGGCGGGCGGGTCGGGCGGGTCAGCGACGGCGAACGACCGGCATCGACGCGTTCGTCGCCTTCCGGACCATCCGCAGTTCCCGTTCGACCTCGTCGGGGTGGCGGGACCGCCAGTACGGGTTGTCGTGGGGCAGGCCGCCGCTGACCCGCCCGTACATCCCGAAGACCATCAGCATCAGGCCGACCACGAAGCTGAACAGCACGTTCTGGAGGTGGAAGGCGAGGAAGTTGTAGCCGGTTCCGAGCAGCGCGAGATTGATGAAACCGCTGAGGATGAAGGCGATGCCCAGAACCATGTTGAGCGTCGAGGCGAAGTTGCCGCCGATCACCATCCCGATGAACAGCAACAGGCCGACGCAGATGGACAGGACGCTGAGGGCGCCGTTGGTGTTGAGGCCCGCGACAGTGGCGCCGCCGGTGCTGAAGAAACCGATCTCGTCGATCAGTCCCAGGATCCCGAAGGCCAGCAGCACCAGCCCCATCAGCCCCGCCCCGACGCGGTAGACGCTGCTGAGCCGGTGGTCGATCGGCAGGTGCTTGTCGAGCTGGCTGGCCGTACGGCGGCGTCGGGGGGTGTGTCGTCCGGTGGCGTGCAGCGCGTGGGTGGCCATGTCGGTCTCCGGTCTCCTTCGGGCGTACTACCAGGATCCGCCCACGACCTTGCCCCCGCACATCAGAAGTGCCGCGGAGCCCGGCCCGGCACGTGGCCGCGGAGCCCGGCCCGGCACATCGGGGACGCCCTGGCCGACCCGCCCGCACATCAGCCGCCCGCCCCGCGCTCCTCACGGATCTCGGAGACCACCCGCGCAGCCGTCCGACGCACGGCTTCGGTCTCGGTCAGAAAATGCCAGTAGTCCGGGTGGCGCCCCTCCAGTCCGGCGATGGCACGCTCCAGCCGGGCCACACCGTCGTCCAGCGGGCGGGCATGGCGCGGATCGGGCGTGTTGCGCCCCGCCATGGCCAGGCGCTGGGCGTCCCGGATCGCGAAGCGGGTCCGCTGGATCTCCTGCTGAGGGTCCTTGGCCACGTCGTTGAGCCGGTGCAGCCGGTCACCGGCCGCGGACACCGCCTCGTCCGTGGCGTTCAGCAGGGCGCGGACCGTGCTCAGCCGGGACGTCGCGTCGGCCCACTGCTGCTCGTCCCGCGCCCTGGCCGCTTCCTTCAGCTTCTCCTCGGCCTGCCGCACATTGGTCGCCGCCTGCTCCGGCACCGGCTGCAGGTCCTGCCAGCACGCCGCCGAGAAGCGCCGCCGCAGCTCGCTCAGCACCGGCTCCACCGAGCCGGCCCGGGTCGTCAGCGCCTGGGCACGGGTCCGCAACGACACCAGCCGGTGATCGATCTCGGCGGCCCGCTCGGGCAGCTGGGCGGCCTCCGCACGTACCGCCTCGGCATCGCGCAGCACTCGGTCGGCGCGCTGCAAGGTTTCCGGAACACCGTGCCGGCCGGCGCCCTGGTTGAGCTTGGTCAGTTCAGGAGCCAGGGCGGCCAGCCGCGCGGCGAGATCGTCCGCTCGCAGTCCGGACGCCCGCACCGCGTCGAGAGCGTTGCTCGCACCGAGAAGCGCCTGCCGGGCTCGCTCCACGGCGGGCGCGAGCCGGGCGAGCTGCTTCTCCGCGTCGCCCAGCAGCGGCCCGAGGCCCTGCGCGAAGCGGTCGAGCTCGCCCTTGACCCGTACCAGCTCGTCCTTGGACTTGGTCAGCTCGGTCCTGGCTTGAGCCGCGACCGCCGGTTCCAGATCGTCCCGGTCCAGGTCGTGCGCATCGACCGCGGTGATGTACATACGACTGGCCTCGTCGATCCGCCGCCCGAGAGCGGCGAAGTCGTCCACGGCCTTGCGCGCACCGGGCGAACTGTCCACCGCGGTGATCGTCTCGATCGAGATCCGCAGATCGCGTTGAGCCGTGTCCAGCTCGTAGAAAGCGGCGGCGGCAGCGTCCTTCGCGGCCTGTGCCTCGGCGCGCTGACTCTCCCCGCGCCCGCCGAACCAGCGCCGCGTACCGCCCCCGGCGAACGAGGCGGGCAACGCGGCGGCGAGCAGCGGCACGGGCAGCAACATCAGCAGGAGGACATCCCCGACGCCCCTGACACCTTGGGCGCCTCTGACACCCCTGACGTTCCTGTCGTCCCTCATGTTCCTGAGAACGACGTCCCTGACAGCGACATCCCTGGCAGGGGCATTCCCGACGGCGGAACTCCCACCCGCTCTCGCCTGTGGCTGCGCGTGTGTCGCCGTCACATCCCTCTCCCGTGCCGATTCGCCCTGCCCGGATCATTCTCCCACCAGGTAGGACGAACACACGGGCCGGTTAGTTCACGCTTCGCACCGTGACTCGGCCGTTGTCGCTGTGGGCCTTCACCACGTGGGTGCTGTCATCGCTTCGCGGTGCGTCCACCGAGGTGCTTCCGTTACGGGCGGTGGCGCTCACCGCGTACCTCACGGACCCGCCAGGCAGATCGATGGCGACCCCTCCGTTGTCGCTCTCGGCCTCCACGAGATCAGGCACGGAGGTGAACCCCAGCCGTACCATGCCGTTGTCGGACCGCGCCGACACGGACGTGGCCGAGATCCCTTCGGCGACGACGGCGCCGTTGTCGCTCTCCAGCTTGAGCGGCCCGCTGGAATCCCGGACGGTCACCTTCCCGTTGTCGGAGTGGAGGGTGAGGGGCGTGTCGAAGCCGGACGCGACGACCTTCCCGTTGTCGCCCTTGACGATCACAGCCACCCCGCGCGGCACCTTCACCTGGTGCTGCGAGGCGCAGTCGCTGATGATCGCCTTGCACTTCACCCGCAGCGTGAGCGTGTCGTCCTGCATCGTCCACTTGGGATCGGGCCCGTTCCCGAAGACCACCCAGCCGTCGACCCGACGCGTCACCTCGACCTTCCGCACATCGGCGGGCACGAGCTCCAGGGACGTGTGCGCGGAGCGGATGGTCAGCGTCTTCCCGCTGAGGGCGAACGACTTGTGCTCGGCGGGCGCGTCGGCGGAGTCCGTACTGCCGCAGCCGGTGAGGACAAGCCCGAGAAGCACGGCCCCACCGGACGCGATGAGAGTGCGGGTACGGAGTGCCACGATGATCTTTCCCCCAGGTCGTACGACGGGTGGTCCCCGACGGTGTGGGCTTCACCGTACGCAGCCCGGCCACCGGCCAGAATCGGGACGGCTACCGGAAAAGGGGTGGGGATATCCCCCGGAAACCCACCCGGCCCACCCACGCCGCCCCAGGCCCCTTGCCTCCCGCCCACTACCACCCCGGAACCGTTTGTGACCGTGGGCCGTGGGCCATGTACGCTGTTGCCTCATCCACGGGTGCGTAGCTCAGGGGTAGAGCGCTGCTCTTACAAAGCAGATGTCGGCGGTTCGAAACCGTCCGCGCCCACAGTAGGAAACCGCAGGTGAAAGCCTAAATGGGCCCTCCGGTCGGCATCGGCCGGGGGGCTGTTTCCATGATCGATGCCACATGGATGCCACATCCCCAGGAAGATGAACATTCCTCAGCACGCATCGACACCCTGATCCGTATCGCCGACGCGATCGGTGTACCGCGCGCCGACCTCGTACGGAGTGACCTCAGCCCGTCAGGCATGCGCCCGAACGAGCAGGGTGCCGACCTTTCTGGGGCCAGGCGGGGCCGGCAGAACTTTGGCGGATGCTGTGGTGAAGCCCTGCTCGGCGAGGATCTTTTCCCAGCGTTCGGGTTCGTAGTCCCAGCGCTTCACGACGAGCGGGTCCTCATCCTCGGACCGGTTGATGTACGAAGCCTGGCAGCCGTAGCAGCCTTCGATCGCGGGCCGGTGTGAGAACGCGAGGACGCCACCCGGCCGCAGCCGCTTGCGGATCAAGGGCAGGAGCACTTCCGGGTCGGTGAACCAGACGGCGCCGAACACGGAGAACACGGCGTCGAAGTATTCGCCGCTGTCTTCGAGGAACCGGGTTGCCTCGGTGCGGTGGAGCACCATGCCGGCGTCGGTCCATCGTGCGTCGGCGGCCTTGATCTGGGCGAGGGACATGTCGAAGCCGACCGCGCGGGCGCCGAGGGTGGTGATGTGCGCCAGGTTGCCGCCCTTGCCGCAGCCCAGTTCCAGGACGGCGCTTCCGGGGCCGACGCCGAGCACCTCGGCGCCGGGGCCGTGGTCGGGGTACTGGGTCCAGTTGAACCAGGTGGTTTCCCCGGCCGCGTTGGTCGCGCGGCGTTCCGGCTTTCGCTTCGAGTAGGTGTCCCACGCCTTGGTCTCTGTCACGCTGCTCCGTTCATGGGCCAGCCGCCCGGTGGTGAGTCCGGGCGGCTGGCGGGTGGTTGCGCCTCTACTGCTTCTTGCCGCTGTTCGGGCTGTCGGTGCATCCCGCGTGGCACTGGGAGCAGTCACCCATGATGGCGGCTACGGGCCACAGATCGGGGTCGATCCGGAATCCTGCGCCGGACACGGCTTCGAGGGTGCGCTGGCGTTCTGCCTCGGCGCTGCCTTCGGCGCCCTCACCCTCGGCGGTGGGGGCGTGGTGGATGAACCGTCCGGCGACCTGCTCGCAGAACGCGGCGTAGTCGACGGTGTGGAGGATCCAGGTGTGCCAGCCGACATCGACAAGCTTGCTCGGCGACAGCTCCAGGCCGGGGCGCTGGGCGCCGGTGGCGAGGAACGCGGCGGTCTGCGCGACGATGCGGCGCGCGGTGGCGATGTTGTGCTCGGGGTGGTCCTTGGCGATACGGGCGGCGAGCCGCTCCATCACCTCAGGGTCGACGAGCGTGGCCGGGTCGGTGGTGCCCACGGGACGCCCTGACGCGATGGTCATGTGCTTCCTCCTGTAGTGGACGTTGCCCTCGGATTGAGGGCGGGCCCGCCCGTGGCTGGTCGGCGCGATCAGCAGCCGCGAGCGGGAGTTCATGGCTGGTGCGGTGCGGCCTCGGCGGGCCACGAGACACAGGGGCGGTCCCACGACGGACGGGTGTGCCAGTCGCGGTGGTCGCCCGTGTGGCCGGGCTCCAGGGTGCAGCGCGCACTGGTCTTGGGGTGCATGTCCCAGCAGCAGTGCGTGATGATGTCGGTCGATTCGGTGTTCATCGGCGGCCCTCCCGCCATGCCCGGCCGAGCAGGACCGCCGTCAGGCAGGACGCCCCGGTGCGGCAGGTGGCGCAAGTGGTGGTGTGGCCGAGCCAGGCGCGGTACGCGACGTCCGGCGCGGGCGGTCGCTTTGTCTGGGCGGTCATGCGTGGTCCTTCGTGCACTGCGCGCACTCACAGGCCGGGTACGCCAGCCGGGGCTCCACGGTCTTGAGCGGTGTGACCTCGGCCTCGGGGCGCACGACGCGCGTTCTGCCGTAGCGGTCGACCTCGTACGCCTTGATCGTCATTGCCATGTCGGTCCCCGGCCTACGTCGATTGAGGGGCATTCAGCCAGTTCGCTGTACGTCCCGCCGTCACATCCTGATGATGTGTGTGCACGTCGGGTAGGTAATAGGTCGCCGCATGGCCATGCGTGGCCACGTAGCGGCCATGGCCGGGAGCGCGGACGATGACACCTCAGACTGGTCCCATGAGCCGCAACGACGCGTTACGCGCCGCACGGCTCCGCGCGGGATGGCGGACCATCGAGTCAGCCGCGGCCAGCATTACCGAGCACGGGCAACAGCTGCTCGACGACCACCAGTTCACCGTCTCGGCCCGCACCTGGCGACGCTGGGAGGGCGGCCGACCCGGGTGGCCGGCGCCGCGATCGTCATTCACGACGCACTCGGTCGCTGGCCGGAGGACTTGGGCTTCACGACTCCGCCGGGCTGGATCCGGCCCGAGCACCATGAAGAGGAACAGGTGCGCCGCCAAGCTTTCGGCTCCGTCACCGCTGCCGCGCTCATTGCGGGACCGGTTGCGCCGCAGCACGTTGACCCTGCCCTGATCGACTACTTCCAGCAGCAGTTGGAGGGCCACTACCGGGCCGATATGTTCCTTGGCCCTCACGACCTGATCGGCACCGTGTCCGCGCAGTACCAGCTCATCGACAAGCCGGTCCGCTCGGCAAAGGGCGAGACCCGCCGCGGTCTCCTGCGGGTCGGTGCGGCATACGCTGCGCTCGTCGGCTGGTTGTATCAGGACGCCGGAGACATGGACGGCGCCGCATTCTGGCGTGGCGTCACGCAGGAAATTACGATGCGGTCCAGGGACCCGCACCTCATCGGGTACAGCCTTGTCAACCAAGCGCAGGTGCGAACCGACCTCGGCGACGGGCCGGCGGTCATCGACCTATGCGAGGCCGCCCTTGACGACGCCGGACGCCTTGCCCCGAAGGTTCGCGTGATGTCCCTTCAGCAGCAGGCGCACGGGGCCAGCCTCATCGGTGACCGAAACGCAGTGGATCACCTCATCGACCAGGCGGACGGGTTTGTTGTCCTCGGTCGACGACGACCTGCCGTGGGGCAACGCCTGCCGCCGGACGCCCGGGTACCTCGAAGTGCAGCGGGCCACTTGCTACGGGCGCGACCGGCCCCGTTCCGCCGTCGATGAGCAGGCTCGCGCCGACCTTCGCCGGGCGATGCAGGCCGGCGAGCCGGTCGATGAGATCTTCGAGTCCTTCATCGGCCCGCTGGTCGAAAAGGCGGTCCCGGATTGGCGGACCACCCTGGACGTCCTCCTTGCGCTGCCCGAGATCGGCGGCCCGGTCGGGTACTCGGGGTGGACCGCCGTCGGCATTCGGCTGGCGGTGGTCGAGCCGCGCATCGCGGCCGCCGGTTTCTTCGCCGGGGGTTACGTGCCCCGCGCCCAGCGCGAGGAGGCCCGGCAGGTCACCGTTCCGCTGCTGTTCCTGCTGCAGTGGGAGACGAAGGGAACCCCCGGCAGCGGGCCCTGGACCTGTTCGACGCCTTCGGCAGCAAGGAGAAGACGCTGCACGTCAATCTGGGCGGACACGTCGGTACCCCGTGGTTCGAGGTGGAGGATGGGGACCGGTTCTTCGGCCGGCACCTGAGGTGAGGCCGGGCCGTCAGGTCGGCAGCAGACGGTAGGAGCTGTCGGCCGGGATGCCGCTCATCGAGGACAGGTCCCGGCCCTCCTCGATGGCGGCGGCCGGCAGATGCACAACCGCCCCGATCGCGGCGGTACCGGCCATCGGCGGTACCGGCCGGTCGGGGCGGCGCGAGGGCGTGGACGCCCAGGTTCGGCCCCGCCGGTCCGCGGTCGCCCTTCACACCTCGCGGTCCCGGCGGGCCAGGGACCGGTACGGGCGCCTCGGCTCGGGCGGACAGATCGGCGACCGCGTCGCCCGGATCCGGGGCCGCCGGCGTCTCGCCGCCGGCCTTGATCTGCGCGCGCAGCGTCCGCACATCCGTGGCGAGCGTCGATACGGCGTTGCCGCGGCGGTCCGCCTCAGCCGCCGACTCGGACGCACGGCCCTCGGCCTGCCCAATCTGCAAGAAAGCGAGGGTGAGGCCGCCGCCGAGGGCGAGAAGCGCAGTCGCAATCCACAGGAGGTGGCGGCGCCGGTGGAAGAGGTTGCGGTGACTGTGCCGTGGAAGACGTAGGCCCGGGGACCTGCAGCGCACGGACAACTGGAGGAGGCCGAGTACCCGTAAGGCACCGAGTACCCGCAGAGCATGGACATGTGCACGGCGTGGACATGTGCAGGGTGTGGGCACCTGCAGGATGTGGGCACCTGCAGGGCGCGGAGGCCGCGCCCTTTCGGCTGCTTGCCTGCTTGCTCGCTCGGTCGGCTCAGGCGTTGGGGCGCTTGCCGTGGTTGGCGTTCTTCTTCTTGCGGGCGCGGCGCTTGTTTCCTCGTTTGGCCATGTTGCATATCTCCCTCATTCAGGACATTTCGAGCCTCCGTCAGTCTAGGTTCGGCCTGGTGCGACCGCATCAGAGGTGTGGCGTGCGTGGCGCGCCTACGCCGGCAGCCGGGCGCGCAACGCCTCGGTGAACCAGGTGAAGGCCGGTGTCGGGTCGTCCGGCGGGGGAGGCCAGGCGTTGATCACCGCGAGCAGTTGTGCGTACCGCAGGCGACGAGGGTCGTTCGCGGTCTCCAGCACGGTCAGCAGCCGATGGCGGAGGTCGGTGTCGTCGAGGTGGGCGACATCGTGCGCGTACCGGGTCATGACCGCCTCGACGACCGGGTCCGCCCGGGGCGAGGTCGGGGCGAGGCCGGCCTCCAGAGCCGGGGCGACGTGATCGCGGACCGTCGCCGCCGGGTCGCGGCGCGGGCCGGTCGGACCTCCTTGGGCACACATGGCCGCGTGGTGTCCGGCCAGGCGGCGTACGACGGCCCGAAATTCGGGATCCTGCGACAGTTCGGCCAACTCGATCCAGGCCTCGACCTGTTCGGTGTCGGCGTCGTCGGGCAGCTCCGGGGTCATTGAGCGCATGATTCCGGTGAACTCGCCGGCCGCGTCCAGGCCGCCGAACGCGGTGTCGAGGAACTCGCCCATCAGGTTTCGGCGTTGGTCCTCGGTGAGCTGGGCCAGGCTGTGCATGAGATCCATTTCCTTGGGCGTGGACCCGCGCCTGGCCACCGCGGTGAGCACCGCGCGTAGCGTGCGCAGCGTGCGGATCTGCGCCGTCAGCGCCTCGGCGTGAGCCGCGGCGACCTCGGGGAGCGAGAGCTCCCGGTCCACGATCTTGCGGATCGTGGGGAGGTCCAGCCCCAGTTCGCGTCAGGGGAGACTCAAGCCCGGTAGGTCGTCACGTGTCTCCCTCACCTTCGCACCGTCCCATGGGGGAGCTGCGTACGGCTTCCCGCCGCCCCAGTCCGGTCAGCAGCCCCTCGCCGAACGCGTCGGTGCCGCCGTCGGCCGGGGTCCCGGAGGGCGGTGCGCCCGCGAACGACGAGTTCCCGGGCAAGGCCACCCGCCGGGTGGCGAAGGTGTCGCGGCTCCCGGCCTCGTAGTCCCGGCCGTTCGAGTACCGGGGTCCTGCGGTACCGGGTTCCCGCGCGACGTGCGGCTGCCACGCCGTACCGTCGCGCGTTCGGGGACGTCACCCGTACGGGTGCGTCCGGGTGGTCGTGCCGCAGCGCGCCACGCAGGGTCGGTTCTGTTCCGGCAGTCCCGCCTCAGCCAAGGAGTCCCCATGGCACAATCAGCGTCCACGCCCGGCCCGACCCGTTCCGCGGACCAGGAGGACATCAACCCCTGGGCGGCCGGCGGGATCATGTTTGCCGGCGTGCTGCTGCTCGTCGACGGCGTCTTCGGAGTGATCAAGGGCATCAGCGGGCTCGCGTCCGATGAGGTCTACGCGCGCATGAGCAACTACACGTTCAGGTTCGACGTGACCGCGTGGGGATGGATCCACCTCATTCTCGGCATCCTGCTCGGAACCGTCGGGTGGGGCATCCTCAAGGGCGCCACCTGGGCCCGGGGCACGGGTGTGGTGATCGCCGCCATCAGCCTGGTCATCAACTTCATGTGGCTGCCGTACCAGCCGATCTGGGCGGTCATCTCCATCGCCATCGACACATTCGTGATCTGGGCCCTGTGCACGGAGGACTTGAAGGCGGTCATCTGAGTGGGTGCCGATGCCGATCGCGGCACCACGGGGTGCCGACTGCTCCTGCCCGGACGGCCCTTCGTCGCTGCCGTCCGGGCGTACGGGCCCGACTCGGCCCTCGCGCACGGCAGTCGGCCCAGGGCGGCCCGCGGTTCCAGGACTTGCTCCAGGGCCTGTTCCAGGACGCCCCGCTGCTCCGTTCCGATCCGCACCCTGAGCGAGTGAGGGGGAGGACCGCAGTGCCGGAGGAGACCACGGAAGAACTTGTCGCCCTTGCCGCCGAGGCGTACGTCTACGGCTGTCCGCTGGTCCATGACCTCTCGACGGTCGAGGACTTCATGCACACGGGCATCGGGCCGCTGCCGCCCACCCCCTTCAACCACTTCGCCCACTCCGGGCAACAGGCGTCTTTCGGAACAGCGTGCGTGACCGTCGACCACGACACGGTCCACTCCGTCGCCCATCTCGACCTCTCAGGCGGGCCGGTGCTGCTCCATGTCCCGGACACGGATGGCGCGTACTACGTGCTCCAGTTCGTGGATGCCTGGACCAACAACTTCGCGTACGTCGGTCACCGTGCCACCGGCACGGAGGCCGGGGACTGGCTCGTCGCGCCGCCCGGCTGGTCGGGCAGCGTGCCCGGATCGGTGCGCGGCGTGATCGACGCTCCGACCTCCGTCGTCTCCGTCATCGGCCGCAACGTCTGCGACGGCCCGGACGACATGGGCCGGGTCCGCGCGCTCCAGGCACAGCTCACCCTCACCCATGTCGAACCGGGCACCCACCGCACGGGTCTCCCGGCAGCCGACCCCGACGTACCGGAGCCGCTGCGGTTCTTCGAACAGCTCAGGGTCTGGATGGCCGACTTTCCGCCGTCCGCGGCCGACCGGGCGTACCAGGACCGGTTCCAGCCGCTGGGGCTGCTGGAGGAGGGGCCGTCGCCGTACGTGTCCGCCGACCCCGTCCTCGTGCGCGTACTGACCGAGGGCCTGGCCCGGGGCAGGGCGCAGGTGGAGGAGGCGGGCCGGTCCTCGGCGGAGGGCGGGGGCTGGGAGACGGATCCGCACCTCTTCGACTACAACCTCGACCAATACGGTGTCGGGGCCCTCGACTCACCGGAGTGGCGGATCGAGGACCGGGAGAGCTCCTACCGGACCAGGGCGGTGGCGGCACGGACCTGGCTGTGGGGTGTCCACGGCTACGAGGCGGTGTACGCCCACACCCTGCGCGACGCCGACGGCGAGCGGCTGAATGGAGCCCACTCCTATGTGCTGCGCTTCGACCGGCAGCCCCCGGTCGGGGCGTTCTGGTCCCTGACGATGTATGACGTGCCGGACCACCGCCTGGTCGGGAATCCGCTCGGGAGGTACTCGATCGGTGACCGCGCCCCGGGTCTCGTGCACGGCGAGGACGGTTCGCTGACGATCCACATCCAGCGGGAGCGGCCGGCCGACCGGGCCGCGGCGGCGAACTGGCTGCCCGCGCCCGAGGGGGACTTCCGGCCGGTGCTCGCGCTCTACGAGCCCGGGCCGGAGATCCTCGACGGTACGTACGAGATCCCCGCCCTCGAACGGACCGGGGGAGGGAACGGCTCACGGCGAACGGAGCGATGAGGCGGGGTGGCGATGAGGCGGGGTGCCGGAGTGGCGGGGTGGCGAAGGCTTCGGGCCGATGCCCGTCCCGTCCGTCGACCCATGTTCGTCGCGGCCGTCGGGCCGACGTGTGTCCCGGCTGTTGTCAGTGGCCCGGTCCACACTGGAGGCATGTGCCGCAGCATAAAGACCCTTCGCCCGCCCGTCCTGCCCGAAGAGGCCACCGAGGAGGAGATCCGGGCCGCCGCCCTGCAGTTCGTACGCAAGGTGTCCGGCTTCCGCGCTCCGGCCGCGCACAATCAGGAGGTGTTCGACCGGGCCGTCGACGAGATCGCCGAGGCGACCGCCAGGCTGCTGGACGGTCTGGAGATACGGGGTGCGGTCAGGACGCCGACGCCGTAGTGGCCGTCGCGGTCGCCGATGCCTGGGCGGCCGCCGCCGCGGCCGGGCGGCGCATGACGTACGCGGCCAGGGCTCCCGCCACGAACAGGGCGAGGACCGAGACGGCCGTGCCCACCCAGGTCGCGCCGAGCCATTGGCCGCCGAAGTAGCCGAGGCCCACGCTGTAACCGGCCCAGGCCACGCCCGCAAGGGCCGACCAGGGCAGGAATTCCTTCGCCTTGCGATGCGCGGCGCCCGCGCCCAGGGAGACCACCGAGCGCCCTGCCGGGGCGAAGCGGGCGATGATGACGAGGATGCCGCCGCCCCGGGCGAGGGCGGCGCCGAGGCGTTCCTGCGCGGAGGTGAGGCGGCGGGAGCGGGCTATGGCCCGGTCCAGACGCTCGCCGCCGCGCCAGGCCAGCCGATACGCGACGAGGTCGCCGAGGACCGAGGCGGCGGCCGCGCACAGGACCAGCGCGAGAAGCGAGGGGACCTCGGGCACCTGCTCGGCGGCGCGTGACGCGGAGGCTGCCCCGGCGACGGTCGTCGAACCGGCGGCGGCGGCTGTGGCAGCGGTGATCACCAGCACCCCGCTGGGCAGCAAGGGCAGGAAGACGTCCAGGAGCACCGAGAGGGCGACCACGGCATAGATCCATGGGCTGCCGGTCAGCGCACCCACACTCTCAAGCACCTACTACTCCCCGATCCGGAACAACGCCGCGACGTCGCAGGGGAGCGGCAGGAGCGGCAGGGCCAGCTGTACAGCGTACGCCTGACGCTCATCCGGTGATCTACAAATACGCGCAATGTTGGGAAGGTCACGTACGCCCGGAAATGGGAAGCCCGGGTTCCGGGCGTACGTGAGCTACGGGCCACCGGCCAGGGATGTGCTGTCCGTGAAGGGGCCTGCGGGCGGGGTTCGTCGTGTGCCGAGCGGCTCGCGAGCGTGAGGGGCGACCGTGTGCGGAACGGCCCATGGGCGGAAGGACCGGGGCCTGTACGGATCAGTCCGTCGCGGCTGTCGTGGCCGTCGGGCGGCTGCCGGCTGTCGCGGGCTTCCCGGGTGTCAGACGGTCACGGCCGGTGCCTGCTCGTGCGCGCGCTGCTCGCCGCGCTCCGCGCCGCCCCGGCCGAACAGCCGGTCGAGGGCCAGCGCGCCGGGGCCGGTGAAGACCAGCAGGAGGAACGCCCAGCAGTAGACGGCGGAGGGCTCGCCGCCGTTCTGCAGCGGGAAGAGCGCCTCGGGCTGGTGGACCTTGAAGTACGCGTACGCCATGGAGCCGGACGAGATGAGGGCGGCGATGCGGGTGCCCAGGCCGAGCACCACCAGGCCGCCGCCGACGAGCTGGATGACTGCCGCGTACCAGCCGGGCCAGGTTCCGGTGGGTATGGAGCCGCCGCCCATCGCACCGCCGAGGACGCCGAAGAGCGAGGCGGCGCCGTGGCAGGCGAAGAGCAGGCCTACGACGATCCGGAACAGGCCGAGGGCATAGGGCTGAACCTGATTCAAACGTGCGTGCATGGGGGGAGGGCTCCTTCGGTCTGGTGGGGACGTGAACCGATTGAGTGCCACAGATTAGGGAAACCTCACCCATGCTTGCAAGTTCAACATTTTGGCGACTGGCTGAAAGTTGCCCTGTGGTTGTCGGCCGGTGTCCGCGTCGACACCGTCTCCAGCTGCGCACTTTCCTTCGTTGCCATGGCCTGAACCAATGGCAGCGCAACTTTCCGGCCACGCAGGGCGGGCGGCGTGAGGAGATCGTCGAACCGAGGTACGCCGCCCTGCGGAGGCCTGCCGCAGCCGTGCCTGCGCTCCCGTGCCGTGCTGACAGCCGGCCGAGGCGCCGTCGGCCGGCTGATGGCCAAGGAGGAAGGCGGTGCTGGGCGGCTTGGGGGCCGAGTTGTGCGCGAGGGGGGCAGGTCAGCCGAGGGGCGCGTGCTTCGGGGGCGCCGCCGGATGCCCCGGGGAGCGCGGGGGCTCCATGGTGTACGCATGGTGCACACCGCCCGACAGCGCGCAAACCGCCGCAGGGTGGGCCGGCCTCCCGGTCCTGTCGCCGGACCGGATCCGTCGGTTACTGGAAGCAGCCGGGGAAGAGTGTCCGATGTTCCAGGTGGGAGCGTTGGCGGGGCTCCTCGCCGGAGCCGGCCGTCATCCCTCGGGCCCGCGCCCGCCGTGCTCGCTCCGGCGCCGCGAGGCGTTCCGCTGCGCCGTGCCGTGGGCGCGCGGCGGCAGGGGAGCGCGGCGCGAGGTGTCGATCAGGGGGCGGCGGTACGAACCGGGGTCGGCGGAGGTCTCCTCGCGCGTCCGGTGGACCTCATCGGCGTCGAGTGCCGATCGCCGCCGTTCGTCGAGCGCGCGGGCCGCGAGAGGGGCCCTTCGCCGGCGGCCGTACTCGGCCGAAAACACTCCGGTGGCTCCAGCGCGTACGCTCCGCTGCGCGTCCGGCTCGGTGGCGACATGACGCGGCGCGGCGTTCCGGTGGGATCGGCGCGCTGCCCGGTCGCGGGCGCGGCGTTCCGGTGAGGCCGGTGCGCCCCCGCTCGAAGCGCCTCCCGGTCGGCGTGTCCAGGGGGTGACGTACCGGAGGCGGTGGTCCCGGCCGGTCCCGGTCGCTGCATGCCATCGTGTCGTTCCCGCGTACGGGTAGGGAGCCGCGCGGTGTGCACGGATCCCTGCCCGGCCACGAACGGCGGGGGTGGGGCAGGCTGTTCGGCTTCACGCTCCCTCGCCGACCTGTTCGCCGACCCGTTCGCCGACCTCGCCGAGCTGCTCGGTTCGGCGTTCGGCGTGGTGTCCGGTGCGGTGCCCGCCGAGGGTTTCAGTGGTTGTTCAAGGCCGCCGTGTTCAGCAGTTGTTCAGGACGGACTGCAGGGCGCTCTTCTCGGCCGAGTCGACGCTCAGGTTGTAGTAGTGCTTCACGTGCACCCACGCGCGCACGTAGGTGCAGCGGTACGAGGTCAGCGGGGGCAGCCACTTGGCCGGGTCCTTGTCGCCCTTGGACTGGTTGACGTTGTCCGTGACGGCGATGAGCTGCGGACGTGTCAAGTCGTTGGCGTACGCCTGCCGTTGGGCGGTGGTCCAGCTGCTCGCTCCCGATCGCCAGGCCTCGGCGAGCGGGACCATGTGGTCGATGTCCACATCGGAGGCGGCGGTCCAGGTGGCGCCGTCGTACTCCGAGTACCAACTGCCGCTGACGGCCGCGCAACTGGCGTCCTGCGTCACATTCGTGCCGTCCCGCTTGAGGACGACCTCACGCGTGTTGCAGGTGCCCGACTGGGTGATCCAGTGCGGGAACTTGTCGCGGCTGTAGCCGGTCGACGAGCCCTCGGCGGAGACGGTCAACTGGCTCAGATATGTGCGGGCGGTCGACGCCGAGACCGGGGTGGGCATGGCCGCCTGGGCCGTGGGGGCGGTGAGCAGGCCGGTTGTCGCGGCGAGGGCGGCGGATGCGGCGAGGACGGCGATGCGACGCGCGTAGACACCTGACATGCGAACTCCTTGTGGGTGGGGGGACCTTGGACGGGGGACCTGTGAGGCCCGGCCATCGTGACGGCGCCGGGTTTCCGTGGGGTGGGCGCCAGGTAACAGAGTGGCGACATGGGCACGTCACATCAAGAGTTCTGACGAACGGGGCTGGAGCAATGGGGGCGTATGTCTGCATCTGAGCGGGCGTATGTGCTGACGCTTCGGCAACCGGCCGATGCCAAAAGCCGGTTGGCGTATGGTCCGTGCGCGCCCTGGCTGCGGTTCCGGCCGAGCCGGGGCCGGTCGTAGGGTTACGGCGTGCTGCTATCGGTCAACGTCACGCTCGGGGTCGTCCTCGCCCTGTTGCTCGCGGCGGCGGCAGGTGTCGCCGCGCTGGCCTCGCTCGGCCGGTCGCGGGAGATCCTGCTGGCCGGACTGCGGGCCGCGGTCCAACTCGCCGCGGTTTCCCTGCTCATCGGCTGGGTGGTCCGTTCGCTGCCGCCGCTGCTCGCGTTCGTGGCGCTGATGTACGCCGTGGCGACGGTGACCGCGGGGCGCCGGGTCACCCGCAATCAGACCTGGTGGTGGGCGGCTCTGCCGATCGGGGCGGGGGGCGCGCCGGTGATCGCCCTGCTGCTCCTCACCGGACTCGTCCCGCTCCGGGGCCTCGCGCTGATCCCGGTGACCGGCATCCTCATCGGAGGTGCGCTGACCGCGACCGTGCTCGGCGGGCGGCGGGCGCTGGACGAGCTGACGACCCGGCGCGGGGAGGTGGAGGCCGGTATGGCGCTCGGGCTGCTCGACCGTGACGCGAGACTGGAGATCGCCCGGCCCGCGGCGGCGGACGCGCTGCTGCCTGGGCTCGATCAGACGCGGACGGTCGGGCTCGTCACCTTGCCGGGCGCCTTTGTGGGCATGCTGCTGGGCGGCGCCTCACCGGTCCAGGCGGGAGCTGTGCAACTGTTCGTGCTGGTCGCGCTGATGGCCGTGCAGGCGGTGGCCGTCGCGGTCGTGCTCGAACTGGTGGCGCGGGGGCGGCTGCACCGGGACTGACGTCCGCCGGGCAGGGGTTATCGCGCGCTGATGTGCAGCCGGATCGAACCGTCGGCCGCCGCCTCCACCCGGAGCTGTGTCAGGTCATCGACGTGCGCGTCGGGTGAGAGCGCCGCGGCCCGCGGGCCGACGCCCACCACGCGCATGCCTGCCGCCCGGCCGGCCGCGATGCCCGCCTCCGAGTCCTCGAAGACGACGCAGTCCGCCGGGGCGAAGCCCAGCTCGGCCGCTCCCTTCAGGAAGCCCTCGGGGTCCGGCTTGCTGGCGCCGACGCACTCAGCGGTGACGCGGGTGGACGGCATCCGCAGGCCGGACGCGGTCATCCGGGTCCGGGCCAGCCCCTCGTCGGCCGAGGTGACCAGGGCGTGCGGAAGCGCGGCGATCGCGTCCATGAAGGCGGGCGCGCCGGCGACCGGGACGACGCCGTCGGTGTCGGCGGTCTCCTCGGCGAGCATCACCCGGTTGTCCGCGTAGTTCTGCTCCATCGGCCGATCAGGGAGGAGCGCCGCCATGGTGGCGTACCCCTGCCGCCCGTGAACCACCTTGAGCGCGGCCTCCGGGTCGAGCCCCTCCCGCAGCGCCCAGCGCCGCCAGCAGCGCTCCACGACGGCGTCGGAGTTCACGAGGGTGCCGTCCATGTCCAGGAGCAACGCCTTAAAAACACCAATGGTCTCTGACCTGGGCACGGGGCCATCCTCTACGCCGTAGCTTATTTGTTCCGCCACGATACAAAGAAGGGTGCTGCTCTGGCCAATCCAGAGACGCGACGGAGCCCCCGACGGGGGCGGCCGACCGAGGCGGTTTCGGGGGTTAAAGCGCGGGCTGTCCGCTGCCGGGGCAGGTCTCGGTTCCGGTGCCGTTCACCTGGTGAATGGTCGTCGGCGTGCCGGGCTCACTGCCTACGCCTGCTCCGCAGAGGGGACAGGAGCCCGCGCACTGGCCGGGGTCGAAGCGGTGGCCGGGGTTCGTCTCGCACATATCAGTTCCTCCTTGATGGGGATGGTGCTGATAGAGGTGGTGCACTCCGCCCCGGCCGCCGGCCGGGTGGAGGTCTAGGAGATCTTCCGGACGAACATTTTGGCCGTGTTGTGGAAGATCACGGTGAGGCCGTGGTGGTCCTCCTCGCCTTCGCGGGTCGACCAGCGGGTGATGCTCGCGATCTCAGGGCATTCGGCTTGCGCGATGACGGCTGCCAGCCACGCTTCGGGGTGATCGCCGGGCGTCGGGGCCTCACCTGCGGGCGGCGGGGTGTCCTTCACGCCGACGTCGGCCTGGCCGTGCTTCTCACCCTCGGCAAGCTGGCCGATGATCTGCCAGCGCGCCTCGCCGGAGCTGGTGACGATGGCCAGGCCGTAGGGGTGCTTGTCGTCACCGGCCTCGGCCAGAGTCTGGACGCGGGTGGTGCCGGGGGTGTTCTTGACCAGGTCGAGCACGTAATCCTGGAATCGCGCGGGTCGCATTTGTGATCATTCCTTCCGTGGCGGCCGAGCCAGTCTAGGCGGGGGCGGCCCGCGATTCCGGCACACCGACGAGTGGGCCCGCCCGTGGCTGGTCGGCGCGATCAGCAGCCGCGAGCGGGAGTTCATGGCTGGTGCGGTGCGGCCTCGGCGGGCCACGAGACACAGGGGCGGTCCCACGACGGACGGGTGTGCCAGTCGCGGTGGTCGCCCGTGTGGCCGGGCTCCAGGGTGCAGCGCGCACTGGTCTTGGGGTGCATGTCCCAGCAGCAGTGCGTGATGATGTCGGTCGATTCGGTGTTCATCGGCGGCCCTCCCGCCATGCCCGGCCGAGCCGGACCGCCGTCAGGCAGGACGCCCCGGTGCGGCAGGTGGCGCAAGTGGTGGTGTGGCCGAGCCAGGCGCGGTACGCGACGTCCGGCGCGGGCGGTCGCTTTGTCTGGGCGGTCATGCGTGGTCCTTCGTGCACTGCGCGCACTCACAGGCCGGGTACGCCAGCCGGGGCTCCGCGGTCTTGAGCGGGGTGACCTCGGCCTCGGGGCGCGCGACGCGCGTCCGGCCGTTGCGGTCCACCTCATACACCTTGATCGTCATTGCCATGGGGTGCCCCCGGGTTGTCGAAGCGGTGCTACGACGGTAGGAGCGCCCACGGCAAACGAGGGGCAGGATTCCTGCCCCTCGCTCAGGGATTCGAACTATGCGGCCAGCAAGCCGAGTTGGTCTGCCAGGGCTGCGGCGCGCTGTCGCCTCGCCGGGATCTTTGACTCCGTCTCCTCCAGCACGATGCGCCGCGCGTACCCGTTGTACTTGATCGTCTCCGGGGCCGCCTTGTGCGCCTTCTCCAGCGTGGCGAGCGCCGTCTCTGCCTGCCCGTCCAGCTGGTACGCGCGGGCCTCCTCGATCCTGTGCCGGGCCAGGCGCGGACGGGACGGGATCGAGGACGTGTCCGCGGCTACGGCCTGTCGAACGGACTCCCCGCCTGCCCGTAGCTCCACCGCCACGGTGACGGCGTGGGCGCCCATGATGGCCTGAGAGAACGACGTCATCGGGTGGTAGTAGCCGCGCCCCAGGCGATGGGCGGTGGCCCGCGCCATATCCCACCATCCCCATGCGGCACCGTTCTCTCCGCGACAGGCGGCGGTGTATGCAGCCTCGAACTGGAGGGCCCCGGCAATGGCATGAACGCGGTCGTCGGCGTCCGGGAGGAATCGTTCCATGTAGGTCAACGCCTCCATGGTCATACTGTCTGCCGCGTCGAAGTGAGCCGGCCCGGTGTCCCGGTGCGCTTGGGTGGCCAACCATGCGGCCAGGCCGATCGCGTGCGGGTCTTCGGACTCCTGTGCCGCGACCATGCCGCGCTCGGCGACCCGCCAGAGCAGAGCGCTGTCCGGCTGGTACGCCACGAAGAACTGGGAGAGCGAGTAGACCTCGGACAGCACCGCCTGGGCAGCACGCCGATCCGCTGCCGAATCCGACTGCCGCACAGCCAGTTGGGCATCGCGGATCAGGTCGGGCAGCAACTGGCCGAGCACCTCCCGATGGTTCGCCGCCTGATGGCGTGCCGCCCACGCCTTCGCGAGCCGGGCCGCAAGGTGCTGCGTTGACGGTGCTTGCCGATCCTCGCCGAGGGTCAGTGCGTTGACCGCGTCCCGAACCGCTGGTAGGCGGGAGTGCCCTGGGCCAACGAATAGGTCGATGGGAGTGCTTTGATCACCGGTCAGGTCGGACAGGTTGCGCACGCGTAGTAGTTCAGCGATGCGCAGGATCACGGGGAGCTTTGGCATGCCGATCTGTCCCGTCTCAACTTGCTTCACCCATGAAGGTGACATGCCCAGCAGGCCAGCTACCACCGGACGGGACAGCCCGCGGCGCGTACGAAGGATTTGCATGCGTTGCCCGAAAGCAAGCGGGTCGGCGTATGGGTCCGGGGTAGCATCATCTGGCATGGCCTTGCCCCTCTCTGTCCAGCTCGTCACTGCCAGGGTATGGGGCAGGGCCCTTTCCGTGTGCGGCGTCGTGTGATCCATGACGCACGAAACCGCCCCCTGCCCGGCCGTAGCCGGAACAGGGGGCGCGTTCAGTGCTGGGAGAACTGCCAGAGGGTCAGGGCGAGGCTGATCACGCCGACCAGCGCGGCGAGAGACGGAAGCGGCCAGCGGGCCCGCTCCAGGGTGCGGATGCGGTCCTCGTGGTCATTCAGCGTCCGGGCGCGGTCGCCGATGGGTAGCGCGTCCAGCTTGAGCGAGACCGACTTGACCTCGTCGTGCGTCGCGCGCACCTCGGCGTAGACCTCGGTCGGGGTTACGACCACCGACCCTTCGGGGATGGGGGTGCTCACTCGGCCGTCCCTCCCTCGTCGTCGACCAGGCCGAGTCCGACCCGCGCGAGCAGCTGCTCAACGACCGGCAGGGCCATGGCGCGGTAGGCGGGGTGAGCCTGGTGGAAACGCGCGACCGCGGCCTGTGTGGCGGGCCCGTAGTTGTCCGCCTCCGGGATGGCGGCGGACATGTACCCGGCGGCCTTGAGCGCCCGCTGAAGGCCGCGCGCCGAAGGGGACTTGCGGCCAGGGGCGAGACCGGCAGGGAACACCGGCGGCGCGTACGGCTTCGGCGTGGCCGGCTTCGAGGGCTTGCTCGGCGAGGTCGGCTTGGCGTCCAGGAGCTCGGCGACGCGGGCCCGGATCTTCGCCATGGTGAGCGCGGGCCCGTCGCTCTTGCCGATCGGGCCGCGCGGGTCGATCTTGCCCGGCTATCACTCCTTGTGGCCGATCACGGAGCGTTCGCTCCAGCCGTGCGCACGGCAGATCGCGGCGGCAGATGGCTCAACGCCGCCGGATACCGAACCGTCCGGGGTCACCTCTGGGACGACGGCGCCCTACGCAAGTACATGGACTCAGGATTTGCGGCCGGCCTGCTCCGAGTTCACGACAGCGCGTGTAAGTGCGGCACCCTGTGGAAGTGCCCCAACTACACCTTCCGGCCCGGCGCGCAGCCGTCCATCTTTGCCGAAGGTGACGATCTATGGGCCCGATACCTCAAGCATCGGGAGGAGACCAGGGCCATTGCACCGCGCGCGGAACGCGACGTACGCCCGCAGCGGACTCATGAGGCACGGCGACTGCAGACAGGGCATGGCGGCGTCGCAGGGCGTCAGCCCGAAGCACGGAAAGATGAACGGCTACAACTACCGGTGCAGCTACTACATTCGCACTGGTGGCACTGGGTGCAAGGGTGGCACGATCCCCCGAGAGCGAGTCGAGCGCGAGACCCGCAAATGGCTTGCGGACACCGTGGCCGAAGGAGTCGACGCCGCAGCGCCGACCATCCCCCGTCAACGACGCGACGTAGCCAAGGATCGGGCCCGTGCGGCTTGCGAGCGGGCCCGGCTGCAAGGGGAGTTGGTGAAGCTCCAAGATGGACTGGCGAGGCTTCGGGCGGACCGCGCCGTGAGCCCAGGCGGCTGCCTGCCCGGCGTCTATGAGGCGGCCCGCGACCGCATCAAGGCCCAACGCGAGACAGCCGAGCAACTGCTCACCAAATCTGCCGTCATCGAGGCCACGCCTGACGTCTCCGACTATGAGCCGCTGATCGTCGGGCTGCTGGACGAATGGGACACCATCAACCCCAGCGAGCGGAGCGGCGCTCTTCGGCAGCTGCTACGGCGTGTGGCCGTCTACCGGGTAGAACGCGAAGGCTACGCGCGAGCCACGAGCCGGATTGAGTTTCATCCGGTGTGCGAGCCGGACCCATGGGGTGAGCACCGTGCATCGCCTGAAAGTGCTACAGGGGATTAGCCGAGAAGCAGGGCGCGGGCTGTGAGGACGGTGGCCGGCATGGGCGGGCTCCAGGGCGCGGGGGGCAAAAGCACGCGAAAGAGAACAAGCAGCCTCGCCCGCCGGTCAGGGGGTGGCGGGCGGAGGCTACTTTGTTCCATCACGATACAAAAACCCGTCCCGGAAAGCCAATTCCGTGTCGGGCGGGGCCTTCCGGCGTGGCGGTCAGGAGCGTCCCCGTCCCGTCGTCTCCGCCTCCAGGGCGCGGCGCGTGCGGGGCCCGTACACCCCCGGCGGATCGCCCTCGATCGCCTTGTACGACTGGTAGACGCTCACGGCATGCTCGACCTGCCCCGTGTAGTCGCCGTCGTCCCGCCCGTGGAACAGCCAGATCTCCTCCAGTCGACGCTGCAGCTCGGCGACCTCGGGTCCCCGGTCGCCGGGGAGGAGCGTGGGGCCGGCCGGTGGCGCGGGCGGTGCGACCGACGCCGGACGGCTCGGGTGTGGCGTGGACGCCGGGGGTGGGGTCGGGGTCGTGGTGGGCGGCGATGTGGCGGACGCGGAAGGCGACGGTGATGCGCTCCCCGAGGGAGGTGTGGAGGCGGGCGTGGATGGTGACGTGGATGCCGGAGCGGAGGGCGGGGGCGACGCGGAGGCCGGTGCCGACGCCTTCGCCGGGACGCTTGCCTCGGGGGCGCTCGCCACCGTGGTCGGCAGGGCCGTATCCACGTCGGCGTCCCCGTTGCCGCTTCCGTCGAACAGGCCCCCTGCGAACGCCGCCGTGCCCACCACCGCGATCACGGCCGTAGCCACGGCGAGTGCTGCGAAGGGGCTTCGTCGGCGAGGCTGAACGGGATCGACGTCGGGCGCGAAGGGTGCGGCGGAGGCCGGCGCCGAGGCCGGTGTGGACCCGGGTGCGGGGGAGTATGCCGAGCCCGGTGCGCGGCGCGGCCACGCGGCCGTCGTGCCGCCCGCTGCCGCCGCTCCGGCGGCGTCCGGCGGCGGCCCCGCCGCCTGCCGGCCGAGGAGGAGCGGCATCGTCGTGGCCGCGTCCTCCATCGGGTGGTGGTGCGAGTCCCGCCGCTGCGGCTCGTCGTCGGTGGCCGGAGTCTCGTCGACCCCCAGTGCCACGTACGGCCGGATCCGTAGCGGATCGAAGTCCTCTGCCGCCGCGATCTCCGCCCTGTCGGCCGTCGACCGCTCGGCCCGTCGCTGCTCGGCGGCCCGTTGCCGCTCGGCGGCTCTCCGCTGCTCGTCACTGCGCTGCGCCCCCCGCTCCCCGCACGTGCAGCCGTGTCCGGACCCGGGTCTTCCGGTCGGTTCCCCGCCGGGTCTCCGTCTCTCGTCCGGCGGTCTTCTGTCCATACCGCACTCCGGGCACATATGTCCGGTCATTGTGGGCCCCTCCCCTTGAACTGCCTGCGATTATGCAGTCCACCGTCGAGATGCCCAATGCCGTACCGAAATGCGGTATCCGTGCCGTACCGTGACGCCCGCACCCGGCCCGCCCCCGCCGTTCCTCTCAGGTTCATCCCGATGGGTACCGGTTCGGCCTGACCGTCCCTCTCGATCCGTCCGGGCCGGTCCTCTCGGGTTCTGCTCGGCAGGCCATAACCGTGCGGAACGGCCAGGATGGGGATGTAGTGGACCCGAGGAGATGTTCTATGGCCCAGCACCTGAGCCCCCCGGCCGCGACTCCGGCCCCCGGTGAAGGCCGTTCCACGCGGTCGGTCATGGTGGCCATAGGTGCGTTGCTCCTCGGAATGCTCCTGGCCGCACTCGACCAGACCATCGTCTCCACGGCGCTGCCGACCATCGTGAGCGACCTCGGCGGCCTGGAACACCTCTCCTGGGTGGTCACGGCCTATCTGCTGGCGTCGACCGCCGCGACCCCGCTCTGGGGGAAGCTCGGCGACCAGTACGGGCGCAAGAAGCTCTTCCAGACCGCGATCGTCATCTTCCTCATCGGCTCGGCGCTCTGCGGCATCGCCCAGAACATGCTGCAGCTCATCGGCTTCCGGGCCCTTCAGGGCCTGGGTGGTGGCGGCCTCATCGTGCTCTCGATGGCGATCGTCGGCGATATCGTCGCGCCGCGCGAACGAGGCAAGTACCAGGGTCTGTTCGGCGCGGTCTTCGGTACGACGAGCGTCCTCGGGCCGCTTCTCGGCGGGTTCTTCACCGAGCACCTCAGCTGGCGCTGGGTCTTCTACATCAACCTGCCGATCGGCGTCGTCGCGCTCCTCGTGATCGCCGCCGTGCTGCACATCCCGGTCCACCGCACGCAGCGCACCATCGACTACCTCGGCACCTTCCTCATCGCCTCCGTCGCCACCTGCCTGGTCCTCGTCGCCTCGCTCGGCGGCACCACCTGGGCCTGGGGCTCGCCACAGATCGTCGCTCTCGCCGCGCTGAGCGTGCTGCTGCTGATCGCCTTCGTGTACGTGGAACGCCGCGCCGCGGAGCCCGTCATCCCGCTGAAGCTGTTCCGGATCAGGACCTTCAGCCTCGTCGCCGTCATCAGCTTCGTCGTCGGCTTCGCGATGTTCGGCGCGATGACCTATCTGCCGACGTTCCTGCAGGTGGTGCACAGCATCACGCCGACGATGTCCGGTGTGCACATGCTCCCGATGGTGGCCGGTCTGCTTCTCACCTCGACCGTGTCCGGGCAGATCGTCAGCCGCACGGGCCGCTGGAAGATCTTCCCGATCGCGGGCACCGGCGTCACCGCGATCGGCCTGCAGCTCCTGCACCGGCTCACGGAGACCAGCAGCACCTTGGAGATGAGCGTCTACTTCTTCGTCTTCGGGGCCGGCCTCGGCCTGGTGATGCAGGTTCTCGTCCTGGTCGTGCAGAACGCCGTCACGTACGAGGACCTCGGTGTCGCCACGTCCGGTGCCACCTTCTTCCGCTCCATCGGCGCCTCGTTCGGTGTCGCCGTCTTCGGCACGATCTTCACCAACCGGCTCACCGGCAAACTGGCCGCGGCGCTGGCCGGCCGCACCCTGCCCACCGGGGCCAGTGCCGAGGGGCTGGCCGCCGACCCGCGCGCCATCGGCCGGCTGCCGCCCGCGCTGCGGCCCGCGATCCTGCACGCGTACTCGACCTCGATCACCGACGTGTTCCTGTACGCGGCACCCGTCGTCCTGGTCGCCTTCGTCTTCGCCTGGTTCCTCAAGGAGGACAAGCTGCGCGGTTCGGTGACCGCCCCGGAGCCCAGCGAGACCCTGGCGTCGAACCCGGTCGAGCGGTCCTCGTACGACGAATGCGCCCGAGCTCTCTCGGTGCTCGCCACCCGCGAGGGGCGTCGCGAGGTCTACGAGAAGATCACCGCGAGGGCGGGGTACGACCTGGTGCCCGCGGCGAGCTGGATGCTGCTGCGCATAAAGCGCCACGGTACGGTCGAGCCGGCCGCGCTGGCCGAGGCCGCCCCGGTGCCGCTGCGGGTGATCAACGAGGCGGCACGGCAACTGGAGGAGCGCGGGCTGGTCCGCCGCGAAGGCGTGCAGCTGGTGCTCACCGAGACCGGTGGGGAAGCGGTGGTGAAGCTCGCGGAGGCCCGTGAGGAGTCGATGGCCGAGCTGCTGGGCGACTGGTGGGGGCCGGACCGGCCGACCGACCTGGTCGGACTCGTGGCGGAGCTGACCGCCGAGACGAACGGGTCGAGCAGGGAACGGCCCCACAGCCCCGAGCCGAGGCGGGACCACGCGGCCGGACCCGCCTGGCCTGCTTGAGCGGCTCTTCCGGACCCGCGTGGCCTGCTTGAGCCGCTACGGCCTGCCCTGGAGCTGGAGGTCCTTGGCGAACCAGCGCTCCGCGTACTGGCGCCGGTGGAACGCCGGGACCTCCCGATAGCCGTGCTTGGAGTAGAGCCCCCGTGCCTCGACGAGGTCGTTGCGGGTGTCGAGCCTGACCGTGCGTACGCCGAAGCCGCGCGCCGCGCTCTCGACGGCCGCCAGGAGCAGTCCGCCGCCGCCCGTGCCGCGGAACTCCGGGCGCACGAACACCCGGGTCAGCTCCGCGATGTCCGCGTCCACCACCAGCAGTCCGGCGCAGGCCGCGGGCTTCCCGCCGAACCGGCCGACGACGAACTGTCCGGTGGGCGGGACGAGCCGGTCGGCGCCGTCGTCGGTGAGCCCCTCGTCGATCTCCTCGGCGGTCGCGGGCCGCCCCCAGTAGCGGCTGGCGACCTCGTCGTAGTAGTCACGGCGCAGCAGCGCGGCGTCGGGGGAGTCGAAGGGCTCGGGGGCCGTGGTCCAGGTCATGGCGGTCATTGTGACGCGGGCGGGAACACGAGATCGAACGGATAAGCGGGATGGGGGCCACAGGGAGATACAGGCCGGAGTCGACCGGATCGACGGCGAGGCGGATCGACGGAGCCGGCGCTTCACTCCACACGCAAGCGTTCGGATTGCGGGCGGGCACTCACGCCAGCGGCGGCGGAACCACGACCGACGGCGGAGGCACCACCGGCCGCCGCCGGACCCGCAGCACCAGCAGCGCCGCCCCGGCCGCCACCAGTACGGCCCCGAGCAGCGACAGCAAGACGGGGACGCCGCCCACGGTCAGCAGCCTGTCCGTGTACACCATGGTCCGGTACGGGGTGTCGGCCCCGGCCGCGCGCAGTTCGTGATCGCCGTCGATCCGCTCCGGGCGCGGGACCGACTGCTCGATCGCGGTGAGGAACACCGGTTCGCCGGCAGCTCGAAGCCGTTGTCCTCCAGCCATTTCTGCAGCGCCTCGGGGTCGGTCGCGGCCAGTCGCGCCACGGCGAAGGGGCCGAGCCGTTCCCGGCCGACCACCTGGACCGGCGGGGCGCCCGCCGAAGGTCCGCCGACCCGGTCCGCGCCGTCCCCCGAACCGGCGAAGGGCCAGTCGCCGGAGCGCGGCCAGAAGTAGTGCCTGGTCGCCTGAACCGGCGCGGTCAGGGTGGTCAGCTCGGAGAAGAGTGACGGATCACCGAGCTCCACGCTCGCCCGGTGCGGTACCGGCATGATCCAGGCCGCCTCGGGGGCGTTTCCGCGGACCGTGAGCCGCATGACGATCTGCTCGGTACGGCCGTCCCAGTCCACCACCGATGTCTCCCGGTCGACCGAGACCTGCGTCGTCCTGCTCGGGACCATCGCACCGCAGCCGCACGCGTACGCCGGGCTGATCAGCGATCCCAGCTGCAACGACACCAGCATCAGCACCAGCGACAGCGTACGCACCGCCCATGAGCGCCCCTCGTCCCCAGCGCTCCGCTTCCCGCCTGTGCACCGCATGTCCCGTCTTCCTCCCCCGTGATCGACGAACACGGGGGAGGACGTGGGAACCATCGGCCCGGTTCCGGCACGGTCGCCGGACCGGTGTGCCCTTCCGGACATTCTTTCGGGAAAGGAGGGCGACAGTCAGGCGAAGAGGGGGTGGATTGTGTCTACTTCATAGCGCAATGCGAAGGTTTCACAGCACGCCCAGGTCGAGGGACGGATATCGAAACGGCGGGAGGGTCGGCGCAGCGTGGCGAATGCGGAGCACAGTGTGAGCGGAGACGCGGCGACGGGGGCGAGGATCAGGGCTGCTCGGGCTCTGCTCTGGATCGTTGTGGCCGCACTGGCTGTACGGCAGATGGCGGTGGTGCTGCGGCAGCCGCCGGGCGAGCGGCTCACCGACCTGGAGACCTGGATCGGTGAGAACGGTGTCCTGCATGTCACGGGCTCGCTGTACGACACCGACCGGTTCACCGGCACGCCGTTCGCCGGGTTGGTGCTGAAGCCACTGACCAGGGCGGCGGAACAGAGCCTGGGCGTCGCCTGGACCTTCGGTTCGCTGCTGCTCGTCGCCGCCCTGGGCATGATCGCGGCCCGCGCGCTGCCGGGCCCGGTCACCCGCCGCACCGCTCTGCTGGCCGCCCCTGTCGCGATCAGCCTGCTGATGCTCTCCCTGCCGGTCCGCAACGCGCTCCACCTGGGGCAGACCAGCATCCTGCCGGTCCTGCTGGTGCTGCTGGCCTGTTTCACGGTGCGCGGAGAACGCGTCTCGGGTCTGTTGATCGGCCTCGCGGCCGCGCTCCAGCCGACCGTGCTGCTCTTCGCGGTCCTGCTCTGGTTCACCGGCCGCAGACGGGCGGCCGTGACCGGCGGCGCCGCGTTCGCCGCCTGCACCGCGCTGGCCTGGGCCGCGATGCCACGCGACTCGTGGACCTACTGGGTGCACCACGTCGCGGGCACCGGGCTCGGCGACAACCCGGACAGCCTCGCCAACCAGTCCCTGCACGGCGCGCTGCTCCGCTTCGGACTGACGGGACCGTTCGAGATCGTGCTGTTCGTGGTGCTCGCCGCCGTCGTCTGCTGTCTCGGACTGCGCCGCGCCGTACGGTACGCGCACGACGGGCAGCTGCTCCTCGCTGTCGCCGTGACCGGCTGCGTCGCCGTCGCCGTCTCCCCGACTGCCTGGCAGCACCAGCTGCTGTGGCTGCTGCTCGCCGTGGTCGGCCGGGTCGGCAAGCGGGCCTCCGACCGGCTGATGTGGCCGGCGGTCGTGGTGCTCGTGATCACGCTGCCGGCGCAGATGCTGCTGCCGGGCATGGCGGTGCTCTTCCCCGTACGCGACAACGCCCTGCTGCTCGCGGCGCTCGGTGCGGCCTGTGCCGCACCGTTCCTGTCGCGCACCTCGCCGTACTGGCAGCAGCCGATCCCCGCGGACCACGCCGCCCCGGCTCCGGCCCGCTGGAGCCGCGTCCCCCTGCTGCCGTTCTGGCGGCGGGTGCTCAGCCGCCCCAACCTGCTGCTGGAACTGCTGCTGATCAGGGTCGTGTACTCCGCGTACGCGGAGGTCAGGCTCGCGGCGACGGCCGGCCGCGGCACCGCAGAACACCACGGCCGCCAGATCCACTCCCTGGAGCAGTGGCTCCACATCGACATCGAGCACTGGGCCAACCACGCGGTCGTCGAGGTCGTCTGGCTGAGGGACTTCTTCGACTTCTACTACTCGACGTTCCACTTCATCGTGCCGCTGACGGTCCTCGGCGTGCTGTACGTGCGGCGTCCCGCGGACTACCGCTGGGTCCGCAGCTCCATCGGCTTCGCCACACTCCTCGCGCTGGTCGGCTTCTGGCTCTACCCGCTGGCCCCGCCGCGGCTGATGCCGGGGCTCGGCTTCATCGACACGGTCCATGGCGTCCAGGACTTCGCGAAGCCGGACTACGGAACGCTGACCTCGATGACCAATCAGTACGCGGCGATGCCCTCGCTGCATTTCGGCTGGTCGCTCTGGTGCGGAGTGGTCGTCGTCATGTTGGCCCCGAAGACGTGGATGAAGGCGCTGGGGGTGCTGCACCCGCTGTTCACGGTCTCCGCGATCGTGGCCACGGCCAATCACTGGGTGCTGGACGCGGTGGGCGGCGCTGCCGTCGTCGCGCTCGGCTTCGGACTGACCTACATGCTGTCGGGGCCCCGGAAGCTGCGGTCGCCGACCGTGCCGGCGGCGGCAAAACCCCTGGACGACCTGGCGGTTCCAGTTGCGGCCGAGAGACCGAGCGGCGACGTGGTGGGCAGCGAACGCAGGTGACCGGGCCCGGGAGGAGTGCCGTCCGGGGACGGTACCTCGAGGTGCCGAAGGGGTGCGGGGGACGAACCCGTCGTTCCCCGACGCCTTCGGCATGGATCGCCGCTCGACCAGCATCCGTCCATCCACTCCGGTCCGCCACTCGAACGGCTCAGGGGGCCGACCCCAGGGCCCAGGTGGCAAGCGACAGCGTGGCCATGGACACCACTGTCGAGGCCACCACCGAGTTGCGGGCCAGTCGGGTGTCCAGGCCGTACTGCTGGGCGTAGATGAAGGCGTTCTGAGCAGTCGGCAGCGCCGAGCAGAGCACGACGGCCAGCAGCTGATGGTCCGGCAGACGCAGCAGCGGGCCGCCGACGACGAAGGCGGTCAGGGGCTGGACCAGCGTCTTGAGGGCGACCGCCACCACGACCTCCGCACGCCGCGTGCGTGGTGCATGCCCCGCACGCCCCGCTCCTTCTTCGCGCGCACCGCCCTTCGCGGGTTCCGTCGCCGGACCGTCGGTCGCCGGACGGCCGTTCAGGGAGAGGCCCAGCGTGATCAGGGCCGTCGGCACCGCGGCGGCACCGAGCAGATCGCAGGAGTGGGCGAGGGCGTGCGGCAGCCGGAGTCCGAGCGCGGAGACGACGACACCCAGCAGCGAGGCCATGATGACGGGGTTACGGACCGGCATGGTCAGCATCCGCCGGAACACGACGCCCTTTCGGGTACCCGTCCCCGGCCCCTGCCCCGTGCCCGCGTCCAGCAGCGTCAGGATCAGGGGAGAGACCAACAGCACCTGGAACAGGATGATCTGGGCGACGAACGATGCGTCACCGAGTACCTGGATCGCCACCGGGATGCCGAGATTGGCGGAATTGACGTAGCCGGCCGCCATACTGCCGATCGCCCGGTCGGCCGTGCCCCGGCCGAAGAACCGGCCGGCCGCCACGAAGCCGAGACCGCAGACCAGCGTCGTACCCGCCGCGAAGGCCACCATCGACGAGTTGGCGAAGTCGGCCGGCCGTGCCCCGGAAACCATGGCGAACAGGGCCGCGGGCATGGCCACATGGAAGACGAACCGGCCGAGCACCGCTTCCGCCTGGACACCGAGGAGGCCGCTGCGGCCGGCCGCGCAGCCGATGGCGGTGAGGATCCAGATGGGGGCGAAGGCGGAGAGCAGAGCGTGCATTCCCGCCATGATCCACGCGCAGATGTGCTTGTTCCGCGTGGGGGTTCGGGCAGGGCTCCGGTACGGACGGCGGGGGCCGGGGCGTGAGGGAGGCGGCCCCCGCCGTCCGAAGCCGGCGAAGGGCCGTCAGTCCCCGGCAATGCCGACGCCCGCACCGCGTGCGGCGGTGCTGACCTGCAGCTGCTTGATCCCGTTGAGCCAGGCCGAACGCAGCCGCCGCGGGTCGCCGACCAGTCGAAGGTCCGGCAGCACGTCGGCGATCGCGTTGAAGATCAGGTTGATCTCCATCACCGCGAGGGACTTGCCGAGGCAGAAGTGCGGACCGCCGCCGCCGAAGCCGAGGTGGGGGTTGGGATCGCGGGAGATGTCGAAGGCCTCCGGGTTCTCGAAGACCTCGGGGTCGTTGTTGGCCGAGGAGTAGAACAGCCCGACCCTGTCGCCCTTCTTGATGTGCCGGCCGCCGAGTTCGAGGTCCTGGGTGGCGGTCCGCTGGAAGGAGACCACGGGAGTGGCCCAGCGGACGATCTCCTCGGCGGTGGTCTCCGGCCGCTCGCGCTTGTACAGCTCCCACTCATCGGGGTGGGTGAGGAAGGCGTGCATGCCGTGGCTGATGGCGTTACGGGTGGTCTCGTTCCCGGCGACGGCGAGCAGGATCACGAAGAAGCCGAACTCGTCGGAGGAGAGATTCCCCTGTCCCTCCGCGGCGACCAGCTGGGAGACGATGTCCTTGGCCGGACACTCCTTGCGGGCGGCCGCCAGGTTCATCGAGTACGAGACGATCTCCATGGCCGCCTCGGTGCCGACCTCCTCGGTGATCGCGTACTCGGGATCGTCGTACGCGGCCATCTTGTTGGACCAGTCGAAGATCTTGGACCGGTCCTCCTGCGGTACGCCGATGAGTTCGGCGATGGCCTGGAGCGGCAGTTCGACGGCGATGTTGGTGACGAAGTCGAACGAACCGTCGTCGTCGGCGGAGGCGAGAGCCGTCTCGACGATCGAGCGGGCGCGGCTGCGGAGGGCCTGTTCCAGGGAGCGGATCGCCCGGGGTGTGAAGCCCCGCTGGACGATCTGGCGGACCCGGGTGTGCTCGGGCGGGTCCATGTTCAGCATGATCAGCTTCTGGACGTCGATCTGGTCGCGGCTGATCGACTCGTTGAAGCGGATGACCGCCGTATTGGTGTGCGAGGAGAACAGTTCGGGGTGGGTGGAGACGTACTTGACGTCCTCGTGCCGGGTGACGACCCAGTAGCCCTCATCGTCGAAACCGGAGATACCGGCCGGCTGGGTGCACCACCAGACCGGTGCGGTCTGCCGCATCTGTGCGAACTCCGGGTGCGGAATGCGGGCTTGGAGCAGGTCGGGGTCGGTGAAGTCGAACCCTTCGGGCAGATGGGGGCAGGGCATCGGCAACTCCAGGTCGGTCCGAGAGCCGCCCGAACGATGCCTGACGACCCATCAGAAGTTGCCCGAAACGTAGTAACGAGTTTTACAACTGGCAAGAGGGGTGGCCCGATCTGTTGCGTGAAGAGTGGGTGAGGCAGGTATGAAGCGGGCGCAAGGTGCGTGCAAGACCCTTGCATACCCGGGGTAAGGCTCATAAGACTGCTCGAATAACTAGAACGCGTACTAGTTCCCTCCGCGGGCGCCGGGACGCCCCTGCGGAAGGGCGAGGAGAGGACGAGCTCATGGCCGCGGAACCCGTCATCGTCGAAGCCGTACGCACCCCCATCGGCAAGCGCGGAGGCGCGCTCGCCAATCTGCATCCCGCCTATCTGCTGGGCGAGACCTACCGGGAACTCCTCGGTCGCACCGGCATCCACGCCGACTGCGTCGAACAGATCATCGGCGGTACGGTCACCCACGCCGGCGAACAGTCCATGAATCCGGCCCGCAACGCCTGGCTCACCGTGGGCCTTCCGTACGAGACCGCCGCCACCACCGTGGACTGCCAGTGCGGCTCCTCGCAGCAGGCCTCGCACATGGTCGCCAACATGGTCGCGGCCGGAGTGATCGACATCGGCATCAGCTGTGGTGTCGAGGCCATGTCGCGGGTGCCGCTGGGCAGCGGCTCCAAGCACGGACCGGGGAAGCCCTGGCCCGACGAGTGGAACGTCGACCTGCCCAATCAGTTCGAGGCCGCCGAGCGCATCGCCCGCAACCGCGGCCTGACCCGGGAGAACGTCGACTCGCTCGGGCTGATCTCGCAGGAGCGGGCGGCCGTCGCCTGGGCCGAGGAACGGTTCAAACGGGAGACGTACGCGGTCCAGGTGCCGACCACCGAGGAGGAGCAGGCGGCCGGAGAGGGCATGTGGCGTCTGGTCGACCGGGACGAGGGGCTGCGGGACACCACGATGGAGGGTCTCGCCCGGCTCAAGCCGGTCATGCCCACCGCGATCCACACCGCGGGCAACTCCTCCCAGATATCCGACGGCGCCTGCGCGATCATGTGGGCGTCCAAGCGGATGGCGCGCGCGCTCAAGCTCAAGCCGCGCGCCCGGATCGTCGCCCAGGCACTCGTCGGCTCCGACCCGCACTTCCACCTCGACGGACCGATCGACGCGACCCGCGCGGTGCTCGGCAAGGCCGGGATGTCGCTCAAGGACATCGACATCGTCGAGATCAACGAGGCTTTCGCCTCCGTGGTGTTGAGCTGGGTCCAGGTCTTCGGGCAGGACCTCGAAAAGGTCAATGTCAACGGCGGGGCCATCGCGCTCGGCCACCCGGTGGGTGCCACCGGCGCCCGGCTGATCACCACGGCGCTGCACGAACTGGAGCGCAGGGACAAGGAGTTCGCGCTGATCACGATGTGTGCGGGCGGTGCGCTGGCGACGGGCACCATCATCCAGCGGCTCTGACGCCGAGCCGACGCGCAGAGCTCGGCGGCTGTGATGCCGGACCGACAAAAGGGCTCAGCCGCTCCGATGTCGAGCCGACGGCCAGGATTCGGCCGCTTTGACACCGCACCGATGGGGAAGACCCCTGGCCGGGGTGTCGTCAGGTGTACCTCCGGTCGGGGGCCCAGGCCGATGTTCGTGCCGCGCGCCGCTGCATAGCGTCATGGGCATGGAAAACAACAGCGTGACGAACCAGCCGACTTGGAACAAGCGACGCCGCACCGCCCGCCGCGCACTGGCCGCCGCCACCGTGGTGGTCCTGGCCGCACTCGGCACCGCACCCGCGGTCGCCCAGCAGCCCGTCGACGCAGCCGAGTCCTCCCACACGGTCACGGCACGTGACAGAGGGGACCTCCTGTCCCTCACCCCCGTGGCCGACCTCGGCCGCGCCGACGTCGCCCGTTTCCTCGCCTCCGGGGGGATGGCGACCGACACCGTCCGTCACGGCCTGCGGGCCTACCGCCTCACCTACCGGACCGTCACCCCGCAGGGCACCCCCACCACGGCCACCGGTCTCTTCGTCCTTCCCAAGGGCGGCCCGCACCGGCTGGACGTGGTCTCCGACACCCACGGCACGATGGCCCACCGCGACTACGCGCCCTCCGTCGGCGACGACTTCGGCCGCTTCGCTCCCTATCTCCACGCCTCGGCGGGCCGTGCCGTCGCCGCCCCCGACTACCTCGGCCTCGGCAAGGGGCCGGGCCGCCACCCGTACATGGACACCAAGTCCGCCGTCACCGCCTCCGTCGACATGCTGCGGGCCTCCCGCACCGCGGCGCAGCGGCTGAACCGTCCGCTCACCGGCGATGTGTACGCGAGCGGCTTCTCCCAGGGCGGCCAGGTCGCGATGGCCCTGGGCAGAGCCCTCGACAACGGGGCCGACCGGCACTTCAGGCTCCGCGCCCTCGCCCCCGTCTCGGGGCCGTACGACATCGAGTACGCCGAGATGCCGGCCCTGTTCGACGGCCGGGTCAACGACATCAGCGGCATCTTCTACATGACGTACTTCCTCACCGCGCAGAACAGGCTCCACCCGCTCTACAAGGACCCCTCCGAAGCGTTCCGGGAACCGTACGCGGGAATCGTCGAGGACCTGTTCGACACCAACCACTTCGAGGAGCAGATCATCCCGGCGCTGCCCGGCACGCTGAAGGAACTGCTCACCGACGACTACTACCGGCAGGTCCAGCACCCCACCGGTGCCCTGCTGGCCGCGGTGCGCGCCCAGGACGGCAACTGCGCCTGGAAGCCGGACGTGCCCGTGCGGCTGTACTCCTCGTCGGGCGACACCGATGTGCCGATCGCCAACGCCCGCAACTGCGCGGCCGACCTCGCGGCGCGCGGTGTGGAGGCCCGGGTGGTCGACCAGGGGGCGACCGACCACAACACCACGTACATGAAGTCGGGGCCCCAGATCGTGCGCTGGTTCGACACGGTCGCCGCGCGGCACTGAACCCGGTCCCGGTGGGGGCGGAGCCGGCCGGGGTCCCGGCCGGATCCACGCCGTGAGGGGTGACGGGCGGGCGCGCCCGCTCAGTACGGCACGTGGGTGGGGAAGGTGGCCGTGGGGCTGAACAGTGCCGCGTACGCCTCCTCGTGGTGGCGGCGGTGCCGCCCGGACCGGCTCACCTCGGCGACCGGGGTCGCGAGCGTGAGCAGCCCGTCGTTGGCGAGTTCCTGCACGCGCATCAGCAGCGCCCGGACCTCCAGGCCGAGTTCGGCGGCGACCGTCTGCAGGTCGAGGCCGGACTCCCAGCTCCACAGCAGCACGGAGTCCATGCTGGGCGACCAGTAGACCGTGTTCTCCACCTCGACGGGCGGTGCGGGGGCAGGGGCGGGGGCGGGCGGTGCCATGTCCGGTGGCGGGACGATCATCTCGTCACGCGGGTGCGGCAACGGGATCTCGGGTACGACAGGGGGCTCGTCCACCGGCTCCGGCGGCGCTGGCGGGGTCGGCTTCAGGAGTTCCTCGGCGAGTGACCGCGCGTCGGTTCGGCCCACCGTGCGACGTGCTAATCGCACCTCGCGTTCGTTCAGGCCCATCAAGTCGGCGATCGAGCCGTCGTCGCCGACCGTGACGGCGAATGCCGCGAGTGTTCTGCTGCGCTCGGCCTGCGCCTCGTCCAGCAACGCCTGTGCCTGACGCATACGTTCGTCGCTGGCACAGAAAGCTTCCGCCAGGACGGTGTGCCGATCCCAGAATTCACGAGGTTCCACGTAGGTGACAACGCTCCGGCGGCTGTCGGGAACGGACGGCCAAGCAAAATGCGCCTAGATGGACCAACGAGTAATTAAGCTCGCCAAGTTATATGAACTAGCGCATTCGGCAAGTCTTGAAGCAGTCCTACGACGTGGCGAAGGCCCCGACCGGTGGTCGGGGCCTTCGGAAGGCTCAGGAGCCGCCGGCTCAGTACCAGTGGTTGGCCTGCCAGAACGACCAGGCGGCGCACGGGCTGCCGTAGCGGGACTTCATGTAGTCCATGCCCCACTTGATCTGGGTCGTGGGGTTGGTCCTCCAGTCGGCGTCCGCGGAGGCCATCTTCGAACCGGGCAGGGCCTGCACGAGGCCGTACGCGCCGGATGAGGCGTTGGTCGCGCTCGGGTTGCAGCCGCTCTCGCGCTGGACGATGCTGCTGAAGCACTGGAACTGCGCGGCGTCGCCGATCAACGACTTGGCCGTGTCCTGCGCGCCTGCCGCGAGGACCGTCGGCGCGGTGGCCGGTGCGGCCATGGCCGGGGTGACGCCGAGGGCCAGACGCGGCGCGGCTACTACCCGGCTTCGTGGAGGACCAACGCCCTGTGGGAGTCCTCACTCACCGGAGGCGTCGAATGTGACCCGGGCCTCGAAGGCGGCCCGGCGCGTGGCCCGGCGCAGCGCCTTCAGCAGCGTCGGGCCGATGGTGAGGGTCAGCACCACGGTGAGTACGGCCCGGCCCAGGTCCCAGCCGAGCGAGGTCGCCGTGCAGTACGCGAGGAAGCGGACCAGGTTCTCCGTCAGCGGGTCACCCGGGTGGAACGAGATCCCCGAACCGAGACCGGGCACGATCGTCCAGCCGTACAGGTTCATCACCGTGCCGTACGCGAACGCCGCGACGAACCCGTACACCGCGAGCATCAGCGTCTCGGCCCGCCCGCGCAGCCGGTCCGGCCCCGGCAGCAGGCCCGCGCCCATCGTGAACCAGCCCATCGACAGCATCTGGAACGGCATCCACGGCCCCACCCCGCCGGTGAGCAGCGCGGACGCGAACATCGTCACCGAGCCGAGCACGAAGCCGAAGCCGGGCCCGAGCACCCGGCCGCTCAGCACCATCAGGAAGAACATCGGCTCCAGCCCCGCCGTGCCCGCGCCCAGGGGACGCAGCGCGGCGCCGACCGCCGCCAGCACCCCCAGCATCGCCACCGCCTTCGCGTCGAGACCGGAGTCCGCGATCATCGCGACGACCACGCCGACCAGCAGCGGCAGCAGCGCGGCGAACAGCCACGGCGCGTCCTGGGAGTGCGCCAGAGCGGAGTCCGCGCCGGCCAGCAGCGGCCAGCCGAACGCGACCACGCCGATCGCGCTGATGAGGACGAGCGCGGCGATCGCGCGCGGCCCCAGACGTATCGGCCGTACCGGGCGCCGGTCCGGGGTGCGGCCCTTCTCGCCGGCCTTTGCGCTCATGCCCCGGCTCCCAGGGCGCGACGCACCTGCGCCACGGTCAGCCAATCCTGCGGCGCGAGGATCTTCGCGGTCTGCGGGGCGAACGCCGGGGAGGAGACCACCACCTGCCGGGTCTCCCCGTCCGCGACGACCTCCCCGTCGGCGAGTATCACCACCCGGTGCGCCAGCTCGGCGGCGAGCTCCACATCGTGCGTGGCCAGGACGATCGCGTGGCCCTCGGCCGCGAGCGCGCGCAGAACCGTGACCAGCCGGGCCTTCGCCGCGTAGTCCAGGCCCCGGGTCGGCTCGTCCAGGAGCAGCAGCGGGGGCCTCGCGGTGAGCACGACGGCCAGGGCGAGCGCGAGCCGCTGGCCCTCGGAGAGATCACGGGGGTGGGTGTCGTCCGGCACACCGGGCAGCAGCTCGGAGACCAGGGCCCGGCAGCTGCCCGCCGCGGCGCCCGCGTCGGCGTCGGCCGCGGCGCACTCGGCGGCGACCGTGTCCGCGTACAGCAGATCGCGCGGCTCCTGCGGTACGAGCCCGACCCGGCGCACCATCTCGCGCGGCTGCGTGCGGTGCGGGGTCCGGCCGCCGACCAGGACGGTGCCCGTGGTGGGCTCGACCATGCCGACGAGCGTGGCCAGCAGGGTGGATTTGCCCGCACCGTTGCGGCCCATCAGGGCGACCGTCTCGCCGGGGGCGACGGTGAGAGTCACCCCGCGCAGTGCCTCGACGGGCCCGCGCCGTACGCCGAGCCGCTCGACCCGGGCCGGGGCGTCGCTCACGGGACCGGGAACGGTGGTGGTGGTCCGGGCGCCGCGGCCCAGCAGCCGGGCGAGGGCGCCGCGCCGCGCGGGTGCGGGGACGGCGGGCAGCGGAGCCACCTCGGCCCCGGCCGATCCGGACGCCGCGGCGGGCGGCTGTGCCGACGCCAGCCGCTCGCGCAGACCGGCCGCCCGGCGTCGGGCGTCGCGGACCGAGAGCGGCAGCGGCTCCCACCCCGCCAGTCGGCCCAGCGCGACGACCGGCGGGTGGACGGGGGAGACGGCCATGATGTCCACGGGCGCGCCCATGACCGGTGCCGCGCCCGGTGACGGCAGCAGGACGACCTGGTCCGCGTACTGCACCACCCGCTCCAGCCGGTGCTCCGCCATCAGGACCGTCGTACCGAGGTCGTGCACCAGCCGCTGGAGCACGGCGAGGACCTCCTCGGCCGCCGCCGGGTCCAGGGCGGACGTCGGCTCGTCGAGGACCAGGACCTTCGGGTGCGGGGTGAGCACCGAGCCGATCGCGACCCGCTGCTGCTGGCCGCCGGAGAGCGTGGCGATCGGCCGGTCGCGCAGACCGGCCAGACCCAGCAGGTCGAGGGTCTCCTCGACCCGCCGCCGCATCACGTCCGGGGCCAGGCCCAGCGACTCCATCCCGTACGCCAGCTCGTCCTCGACCGCGTCGGTGACGAAGTGGGAGAGCGGGTCCTGACCCACCGTGCCGACCAGATCGGCGAGTTCGCGTGGTTTGTGGGTACGGGTGTCGCGCCCGTCGACCGTGACCCGGCCGCTCAGCGTGCCGCCGGTGAAGTGCGGAACCAGACCGGACACGGCGCCCAGCAGCGTCGACTTGCCGACCCCGGACGGGCCGACGAGCAGCACCAACTCGCCCTCCGGGACGGTCAGATCGACCCCGGACAGGGTGGGGCGCTCCGTCCCCTCGTACTGCACCGAGACATGCTCGAACCGGATCACTGGCTCTCCTTGGAATGCGGGGCGCCCACCGGGGGCGGCACGGGCGCCACCACGGCGGGCAGCAGCCCGATCAGCACCGCCGCCGCGGGCCACAGCGGAAGCACCGGTGCGGCCAGCGGTACGACGCCCGGCCGCAGCGCCGCCGCGTCGACGCCGCCCGCCCAGATCATCGCCACGGCCACGGCGACCCCCGAACCCGCCACCAGCCAGGCGCGTCCGCCCCACCGGTCGGGCCGGTAGCGGGTACGGACCGAGCGGGCGCCGCCGAGCCGCAGTCCGGCCGTCGCGGCGACCAGCCCGGCGATCAGCAGCGGCAGTCCGTACACCGCGCCCTGCGCGGCCAGCAGCCCGTACGTGCCCGCACACACCCCGAGCAGCCCGCCGAGCGTGAGGACGTTCGTGGTGTGCCGGACGGCGGGCGGGACCTGGGCCGTGCGCCCGTATCCGCGCGCGTCCATCGAGGCCGCCACCGCGACCGACCGCTCCAACGCGCCTTCCAGGACCGGCAGTCCGATCTGGAGCACCGCCTTGACGCCGCCGGTCGGACGGCCCCGCAGCCGCCGCGCGGTGCGCAGCCGCACCACATCGGCGACCATGTTCGGCGCGAACGTCATGGCGACGACGACGGCGACCCCCGCCTCGTACAGCGCACCCGGCAGCGACTTCAGCAGCCGGGCCGGATTGGCGAGCGAGTTCGCCGCACCGAGGCAGATCAGCAGGGTCGCCAGTTTCGCCCCGTCGTACAGCGCGAAGACCAGCTGCTCGGCGGTGACCCGGCCACCGATCCTGACGCCCTTCGCCCAGTCGGGCAGCGGCACCTCGGGGAGCGTGAACAGCGGATGCGTGCCGGGGATCGGCGAACCGAGAAAGACCGAGAAGACCAGCCGCACACCGACGACGAACAGCCCGATCTTGATGAACGCCCCGTACGAACGGGCCCACGGCGCGTCCGTGCGACGGGCCGCGACCACATAGCCCGCGACCCCCACCAGCAGCCCGAGCAGCAGCGGATTGGTGGTCCGGGACGCGGCGGTGGCGAGACCGAGCGCCCACAGCCACCAGGCCCCGGCGGGCAGGGCGTTGCTCCGGGTCGCCCCGGGGGCGCGCAGCGGCCGGGGCGGCCGGGCGGTGCCGGTGGCGCCGGTCACCCGGCCGCTGGTCGGGGCGGTCATCCGCGGCGGCGGCGGGCCTGCACGACTGCGGCGATGCCGAGGACGAGAACGGCGCCGACACCGACGAGCACCCCGGCGGACGGCCCGCCACCGGAGCCGCTCGAACCGGCGGAGGCGGCAGCGGGGGCGGAGGCGCCCGGGGACGCCGCCGCGGAAGGCTTCGCGGGTCCGTCGCCCGAGACCTGTTCGCCGCAGCCCGAGCCCGGATAGCCGGAGATGGCACAGAGCAGCGCGTCGCTGCTGTACCGCAGCGGTTTGGCCACCGAGGCGAGCGCCTCGGCGGTGCTGGCGTCCGGGGCGACCCGCGCGCACGCGGTGCGCGGCGCGGGCGGCGTCTCGCCGGCCGGGGCGTCCGCCGCCGTGCCCGCGTCGATGACCAGCGCGATCCGCTTGGTGCCGTCCTCGGCCGGGGTGTCCGCGCAGATCTTCGCGAAGTCGGGGGAGCGGCGCGGCTTCGCCGAGTCCTGGGAGTCCTCGCTCACGGAGAACCGGAAGCCCTGCACCGTGCCGTCGTCGGGCCGGACCAGGGACGGGCCCTGGGTGGCGTACGTCCAGCCGGTGCCGGAGCCCTCCCAGAACGACCAGTACCGGTATCCGGCCGCCTGGGCCGTCCCCGTGCCGAGGACAGCCAGGACCGCACCCAGGGCCACCAGCAGCGCGGTGGCCCTTCCCGCCCGCCTCACAGCTGCCGGTTCTTGCGCCGGCCGCTGATCAGGAAGGCCGCGGCCGCGGCGACGACGAGGCCGATGCCGATGAACCACCACACGCCACCGATCACATCGTCGCCGCTGTGCACCTGGTCCTTCTCCGTGGCCTCGTACCCGGTGTCGGTGGACGGGTCGGGCGTCGTGACGGCCGCGGGCGTGGGGCCGGTGGCGTTCAGCCGGTCGACCAGGTTGACGCCGTTGAAGTCACGGGCGTCGGCGCCGGTCGCGTGCGCGGCCAGGACCAGCTGCGCGTAGGCGGCGGGACCGTTCTGCTCGGCCCAGGGGCCGGAGTTCTTCTTCAGCCAGGCCACGGCCTTGGCGGCCTTGTCCTGGTGGCCCGCGGCGGACAGGGCGACGACCGCGTCCGCGGTGTTGCCGAAGTCGGGCTGCGGGGTGGTGTCGGCGGCGCCGGGCATCGGGGGCAGGTCGAGGTGGCCGCTCGTGGCGAGGGCGTTCGCGAGGTAGTGGGCGCCGTTCTGGGCGGCCTGCTCGGGCGTGAGTCCGGACCCCGGGTGGCAGCTGGTCCCCTTGACCGAGGCGTTGTTCCCGACGGCCAGGGCCTTGCCCATCGTGCCGAGCACGGCGGCGGCGGTGGCGTCCGCGTTGGCGGCGAGCTTGCCGGCCTTGTCGGGCTGGTAGGCGAAGGCGCCGCCGTCCTTGCCGCCGCACGGGATCGCGAGCGCGAGCAGCGGGGAGTAGGGGGTCTTGCCGTTCGGAGTGGTGATGTCCGCGAGCCGCTGGCCCTGCCGGGCGAGGGCGCCGATCACCAGCGAGGTGGAGTTGGCGTCGCTGGGCGCACCGGCGGTGTAGCCCCAGCCGCCGTCCTCGTTCTGTACCGACTTCAGCCAGCGGACCGAGTTGTTCACGGTGTCCCGGTGCCCGCCCACCTCGACGAACGCCTGGACGGCGGCCGCGGTGGCATTGGTGTCCAGCACGGTCTTCTCGGTGCAGGGCTGGGAGACGTCGGGCCGGTACGCGGCGTAGGCGCCGTTGCCGCACTGCTGGGCGATCAGCCAGTCCACCGACTTCGTGGCGGGCGTGACGCCCTCCAGCCGCTGGGCGAGAAAGGCCAGCGACTGCCGCCAGACACCGTCGTACGTCGGGTCCTTCGTGCCGTACAGCCCGGACGGCAGGGCGACGGACGGCGAGGGGGAGGGGGACGGCGCCGCCACCGCGACCGGGGCAGCGGCCGCACAGAGCACGGTGGCGATGGCGGCGAGCGTTGCCGCGCTGCGGCGTACGGTCATGGCGGGCGGGGCCTCTCCTGCGGGGAACCGGGCACAGGCACGCTCAGGCACCAGGCTCCGGCTCCGTATACCTCGACGGTGCCGACCACCGGGGTTCCGGTGGTCGCGAGCCGGTCACGACCGAGGACAGGGCATTCCGGCTCACCGTCTGCGACGACGGTTCACGGCTGCGTGGTCAGCGCCGGATTCGCACCGGCTTCCCCCTGAACGGGCATGATGACGACCCGCACACTCTACCGGGCGGGGCCGGACGGGTTCCGGGGCCGTCCCGGGGCCGTCCCAAAGGCTCGTTCCCCGCGGGACGGGCGGGCCGGCTCGTCGCGGCCCCGAGGGCCCCGACGGGAGACGCCTCCACCGCGCTCGCCGGGAGCCCGGCCCGTGCGGGAGCCCGGGTGCCGGGGAGAAGACGGACGAGCCCCCTGCCCCGTGGCCGGCCGCGCCCTTCGCACCGCGATGCCGCGCCCTTCACACCGCGATGTACGTCACCGGTTCGCTCCCCGCCACCGCCTCCGCGCGCCCCAGCCTGACCAGGCGCCGCAGATGCGCCTCGGCCTCCGAGACGGCGATGTTCCGCGAACCGTGCGAGATCTGCTCCCACGGCCGGTTCCACTCCATCCGCTCGGCCAGCTCCCACGGCGTGAGCGGTGTGGCGAGCAGCTTGAGCAGCCCGGTGAGGCGTTCCTCGTGATGGTCCAGGAGCTCCCGTACGCGCCCCGCGGCGTCCGTGAACGCGTACTGATGGGCGGGCAGCACCTCCGCCACGCCGAGCCGGCCGATGTGCTCCAGCGAGCCGAGGTAGTCACCGATGGGGTCTCCTCCGGCGGATGGGATGGTGCCCGGCGCGGCGTCCGGATCCTCGTACAGCCCGATGTGCGGGCTGATCCCCGGCAGCAGATGATCCCCCGAGAACAGCCGTCCCCGGCCCGGCAGATTCCCCGGGTGCTCCTCCTCCAGATGCAGACAGACATGACCGGGCGTGTGCCCCGGAGTCCAGATCGCCCGCAGTTCGCGGCCCGCCAGGCCGAGGAGCTCGCCCGGAACGATCTCCCGGTCCGGGAGCGCGGACCGCAGCCCCGGCAGGGTGCGCATCCGACCGTCCTCGACCGCGGCCCGCAGCGGCGCGAGATGCTCCTGGGGCGCACCGACGGCGGTGAGCTTCGTCAGGAGGTACGACAGCCAGGTGCCGGGCCGGGCCTCACGGGTGCGGCGCACGATCGCGGCGTCCGCCGCGTGCATGGCGATCCAGGCCCCGGATGCCTCGCGCACCTGACCGGAGAGGCCATGGTGGTCGGGGTGGTGATGGGTGATGACCACCCCGTGGATGTCGCCGATGCCCGTACCGATCGCGTCGAGCCCGGCGGTGAGGGTGTCCCACGCCTCCGGATCGTCCCAGCCGGTGTCGATCAGGACCGGCCCGCTATCGGTGTCCAGGACATGGACGAGGGTGTGGCCGAGTGGATTGTCCGGGATGGGGACCTTGATGCTGTGCACGCCCCCGCCATGGTCGGTCACCTGCGTCATGGGCTCCCCATCTCTCGTCGAGGCATGGTCGGCGCACCGGACGCACGGACATCCGGCGCACCGCGCCCACTGTAACGAGAACTTGTTTCAGTAGTAGCCCTGGTCGACCATCTGTCCGTACGCCCATCTGCCCTGCGTGCCCGGGGAGTTCGACGCGCACGAGACCGGGGGGCGGCCGCCACCGGCTCGCGGGACGGCCGCGCCGGGCGGAGGATCCGGGGTCACCGGCCGTCCGGCCGGTGACCCCGGATCACTCGTCGCTCATGCGGCGTCCGCGGCCGGCCGGTGCCACACGAGTCGCGGGGTGCGCGAGCCGTCGCCGGTTCCCTCGGTCGGGGGGACCAGGGTCAATCGGTCCCCCTCCACCCGCCACCGGCGCTCCTGCGTGGTGCCGACCCACGGGCGCAGGGACGCCATCTGCAGATGGTGGACGACCAGGTCGCCCGTCACCTCGTAGGTGCCCGCGTACCCCAGGTACGGAGAAGTCCTGAACAGGGTCGCGGTGTCGATCGGCCCGGCCGTCCCCTCCTCCGGGGAGGGCTCGGGCTCCGGGTTCAGCATGCTCACCGACATGTGGCCGTCGGCGGTGTAGGTGATCAGTCCTGTCGGAGTCTGTCCCAGGGGGTGTTCGAGCGTGTGGCCGGAGGCGTCCATGATGGCGACGGTGCTCAGTAACCAGGCGCCCACGAGGGGGTGTTCGGAGGTACTCGGCCTGGAGGTGGATGGGTGATTCGGTTCGGTGCGGGACGGGGTGTGCACGTGTTTCCCTTTCTGAGCCGGTGGAATTCGGAACTTCTGGAACCGGTGAGTGAGGGACCTGGTCGTCCTCGTCCCTACCCGCGCGGCGCACCGGGGAAGCGACGGGCGTGCCGCGAAACCCCCGGCGGCGCGACGACGGCCGTCCGGTCGTGCGCGCCGTCGAAGTCGTGGACTCCTGGAACTGGAACTGGTATCAGTTCTGACACAGAGTCAGGTAACGTGCCGGGTCGCGGGAGGCAGCAGCCATGACCGAGCTTGTCGAACACGGAAAACTGTTCATCGGCGGGGAGTTGGTCGATCCGCTGGGCCGGGATGCCATCGAGGTCGTGTCGCCCCACACCGAACAGGTCATCGGCCGGGTGCCGCACGCCTGCGAGGGGGATGTGGACCGGGCCGTCGCCGCCGCCCGGCGGGCGTTCGACGAGGGGTCCTGGCCACGGATGACCCTGGACGAGCGGATCGCGGTGATCACTCGGATCAAGGACGCGTTCGCCGTGCGGTACGAGGAGATCGCCCGGGTCATCAGCTCGCAGAACGGCACCCCGTACACGTCGAGCGTCATGGTGCAGGCGCTCGCCGCGATGATGGTGTGGGACGCGGCGATCACCGTCGCCCGGTCCTTCCCGTACGAGGAGCGCCGGGACGGGGCTCTCGGGCCGCTGCTGGTGCGCCGGGAGCCGGTCGGGGTGGTCGCGGCCGTGGTGCCGTGGAACGTTCCGCAGTTCACCGCTGCCGCGAAGCTGGCGCCCGCGTTGCTCGCCGGCTGCTCCGCCGTGCTCAAGGTTTCGCCCGAATCCCCGCTGGACGCCTACATCCTGGCCGACATCGCCGCCGGGGCCGGGCTGCCGGAGGGGGTGCTGTCGATCCTGCCCTCCGACCGCGAGGTCAGCGAGTACCTGGTCGGGCACCCCGGCGTGGACAAGGTGTCGTTCACCGGGTCCGTGGCCGCCGGGCGGCGGGTGATGGAGGTCGCCTCCCGCAACCTCACCCGCGTCACACTGGAGTTGGGCGGCAAGTCCGCCGCCGTGATCCTCCCGGACGCCGATCTGGAGACGGCCGTCGCCGGGATCGTTCCCTTCGCCTGGATGATCAACGGCCAGGCGTGCGTCGCGCAGACCCGCATCCTCGTCCCGCGCTCCCGCTACGACGAGACGGCCGAGGCGTTCGCCGCCGCCGCGAGCGCACTGAAGGTCGGTGACCCGCTCGACCCCGCCACCGAACTCGGCCCCCTCGTCGCGCGGCGCCAGCAGCAGCGGTCGCTCGACTACATCAGGATCGGCCAGGACGAGGGCGCCAAGATCCTCACCGGCGGCGGCCGTCCGGCGTCCCAGGACCGGGGCTGGTACGTGGAGCCGACCCTCTTCGGTGACGTCGACAACTCCATGCGCGTCGCCCGCGAGGAGATCTTCGGTCCCGTCATCTGCCTCCTGCCGTACGGTGACGAGGACGAGGCCGTACGGATCGCCAACGACTCCGACTACGGCCTCAGCGGCAGCGTCTGGACCGCCGACACCGAGCGCGGCATCGACATCGCCCGCCGGGTCAGGACGGGCACGTACAGCGTCAACACCTTCAGCCTCGACATGCTCGGCCCCTTCGGCGGCTACAAGAACTCCGGCCTGGGACGGGAGTTCGGGCCCGAGGGATACGCCGAGTACTTCGAGCACAAGATGATTCATCTGCCGGCCGGATACGAGGGGGCGTGATGGGGGACCGCTGGGCCGTGGAGGTCGACCGCGGGGTCTGCATCGGTTCCGGAATGTGCGTGAACCACGCCCCGGGAGGATTCGCGCTGGATTCCGCCCGGCAGTCCCGTCCGTCGGCCCCGGAGACCGACGCCAACGAGCAGGTGCTGGCGGCGGCCGAGGGATGCCCGGTCGAGGCGATCGCGATCACGCTGATCGGCTCGGGGGAGGTCGTCTTCCCGCCGGAGGACTGAGAGGAGCTCACAAAATGGGCGCCGGGCTCGCATTTTGTGAGCTCCTCCAAGGGCTGTCCCGTAACCCCCGGCGGGCGCGCGAAATGGCCTCCGAGCCGGCCCGGAAACGGGTGGGTGCGCCCGGATCAGCGGGAGGGGAAAGGGGCCAGGCGGCGGTCCCATTCGTCCGCGGCCCGGTGCAGCTCCTCGGTGCTGGTCCTGATCTCGATGACGTACTCGTCCACGCCCTTGTCGCCGTCCCGCCACGCGGGCGACGCCTCGTAGGAGAGGTGCACGCGGACTGCCCCGGCGCCGTGGTCCCCCGCGGCGTGGCTGAAGGACAGGACGGGCTCCAGGAAGGCGAGATCCGGCAGCGTGCCCGTCAGCGTCTCCCCACCGGCCGCGCGCAGCCACGGGGAGATCTGACGCGCCTCGCCGGTCAGCAGGCACGGGTCGGTGAAGGACCAACTGGCCTCGGGCGTGGTCACCTCACCTTCGACGACCAGCCAGTTGTCGTCGTACCGGTCGCCGATGACCGCCGGGAACTGATAGCGCAGCGGGCGCAATTCGATGCGGTGTTCCTGATCCGTGAGCAGCACCGCCCAAGGGTGTCACGCACCGTCGCGCACGCGAACGTGAATAAACGCAAAACAAGCCGAAAGTCGGAGGCCGCGGGTCCCGGAACGCGCGGCCTTCCTCCGTGAAACGGTCTCCTCAATGGTGAGTTTGCTGATTTCGATACCGATGTACCGATAGTCGGCCGTGAGTTCGCGAAGTGTGCGGGCTTCTGGGCCGACTTGACCCCCGTCGCGAGGGATCGAACGGGGTGGACACCGGCGTCGGGCGACAGCGAAGGATGTGATCGCCGGTAGTCCTGATAGGCGCGAAAGGAATCCGCCTACGACGAGAATGGTGCAATCCGTGTTCGGGAAGTCGCGAGTGAGAACGACGATGTCATGTCGACGGGATCGCCCGGCGCGGTCATGCTGTCCCCGCCCCGCGATCCCGGCTCGGTCACGGATCGATACGGCTCAACGGGCCGCGCACCCGCTGTCCGCGACCACGAAATACCCCGCCGGTGACTCCTTCAGCGTGTGCGTGACGAAGACGTTGTACAGGCCCATGTTCTCGTTCGAGCCGTTGGCGTACACGTACCCGCCCGTGGTCTGCGCCCTTCCCGCCGTCACATGCGCGTAGTTCGTCGCCGTGAAGCACCGCGCGGGTGCGGAGCCGGTGGTGGTCGCCGTCACCGGTGGTGAGGCGGTACCGGACGTGCCCGATCCGTCCACGGCCGTCACGGTGTACCGGTAGGCGGTACCGGCCGTGAGTCCCGTGTCCGTGTACGTCGTGGAGGCGGGGGAGGCGACCTTCGTGCCGTCGCGGTGGACCGTGTAGGAGGCCGCGCCCGGGACCGCGTTCCAGGACAGCGAGGCGCTGTTCGCCGTGACGGACGCGACCTGAAGACCGGACGGGGCGGGGAGCTGCTCGCCGCCGCCGGGTGCGCCCTGGTCCAGGCCCCAGAAGACGCCGGTGTGGTACGTCGAGCAGATGGCGCTCAGGAAGTACGCGGCGGTCGTACCGCACTGGTCGGTGCCCGAGCCCGGATTCACCGCCAGTCCGTGGCCCATGCCGGAGACGGAGTACGTCACCACGGCGGGCCTTCCGGAGGCGTCGTCGTAGACGCTGCGGGTCGTGTTCCCGGGGAGCGAGTCCGTGGACGACGGGGTCCGGCCGATGCCCCAGACGTCCGTCCACTGGTCGCGCAGGGCCGTGGCGTTGGCGGGGTACACCGTGTAGTCGGAGGTGCCCTGCCAGATCGCCACGCGTGGCCAGGGGCCGGAGTAGCCGGGGTAGGAGCCGCGTACCTTGTCGCCCCATTGCGCGGGCGTCAGCTTCTGCGGGCCCGTCTGGCAGCCGGACGCGGCCGACTGGCTCGTCGCGCACTGGGCGGGCAGGCCCGAGGCCACGGAGCCGCCCGCGAACACGTCCGGGTACGCCGCCAGCAGGTCGGCCGTCATGCCGCCGCCCGCCGAGAGGCCGGTGACGTACACCCGGCGGGCGTCCGAACCGTACTGCTGCTTCGCGTACTCGACCATCTGCACGATCGAGGCGGCCTCGCCCCTGCCCCTGGTGTCCTCGGCCGGGTCGAACCAGCCGAAGCAGGACAGCGCGTTGTTGGCGGACGTGGTCTGCGGGAAGACCACGGCGAAGCCCCACAGATCGGCGTACTTCGGCCAGCCCGAGTTCGTGTAGTAGGTGTCGGCGGTCTGCGTGCAGCCGTGCAGGGCGATCACCAGCGGTGCGTCGGCGGCCAGACCCGCCGGGGCGTACTCGTACATCTGGAGGTTGCCGGGGTTCGAGCCGAAGCCGGTGACCTGCTGCAGACCGCCGGCGGCAGCGGCGGGCTGTCCGGCTGCGACGGTGCTCGGCGTCGCCGTGACGAGCACGAGGGCGGCCGTGGTCGCGACGCGCCGGAGCAGGCGTCGCAGAGTCGATGGGCGCACGGGTGCCTCCCTGTGGGGCGGTTCGGACGTGGCGGCCGTCCGGTGCGGGCGAGTGCGGGGCGGACGCTATGAGCCGCCGTCCGCCGCGCCCATGGGCCCGGCGGACACTCCCCGCGCGTGGCTGTGTGCGCCGCCGCTCTTGCGCCCGTTGACATGGAGTGCGCTCCACCATGCAGACTCCCGTCGACGCCCGCACAGGTACGGGCAGTTGGGGAAGGACCCGCATGCGCTACCGCACCATCGGCACCGACTCCGCCACCCGTCGGGAGGTGAGTGTGCTCAGCCTCGGCGCGATGCTGATGGGCACACGCACCGACGAGGCGACGTCGTTCGCGATCCTCGACCGGTACGCCGAGGCCGGCGGAACCTTCATCGATACGTCCGACAACTACGCGTTCTGGATCAACGGCACCCGGGGCGGGGAGAGCGAGCGGCTGCTCGGCCGCTGGCGCCGCAGCCGCGGTGTCGGGGACGAGATCGTCATCGCCACCAAGCTCGGGGCCCGGCCGAACGTCCCCGCCACCGAATTCTCCCAAGGCGTCGAAGGGCTCTCGGCCGAGGTGATACGGGAGTCCGCGGAGCGCAGCCGGGAGCACCTCGGCGTGGACAAGCTGGACCTGCTCTACGCGCACGTCCAGGACCCGAGCGTGCCGATGACGGAGACCGTCGAGGCCTTCGCGGAACTGGTCACCGAAGGCACCGTCGGCCTGCTCGGGGTGAGCAACCACTGGGCGTGGCAGGTGGAACGCGCCCGCAGGATCGCGGCGGACGCCGGGCTGCCGGGGTACGACGTCCTTCAGTACCACCACACCTATCTGCGCCGGCGCACGGACGCGCCGAGCCTGCGTTCCCCCGACGGCCAGGTGGGCGTGGCGGGCGGGGACCTGCTCAGCTATCTGCGGGACGAGCCCTCGCTCGTGCCGGTGGCCTACTCCCCGCTGCTGGCCGGGGCCTACGTCCGCGCGGACAAGCCGCTGGGCCCGGACTTCGACCGTTCGGGCACCCCTGTCCGGCAGGCGGCGCTCCGGGCGGTGGCCGAGGAGACCGGGGCGACCGTCAACCAGGTGGTCCTGGCCTGGCTCATCGGCGGCGACATCCCGTTCGTCCCGCTGGTCGGGGCCTCCTCGGTCGCGCAGCTGGACGAGAGCCTGGCCGCGGTGGACCTGGAGCTGACCGCGGAGCAGCGGGCGGTGCTGGACGCGGCCCACTGACGGCCTCGGACGGGTGCCCCGATCGCCCTGGACGTCGCCCGCCGACAGCCCCGGTGCCCCGATCGCCCCGGACGCGGCCGACCGACAGCCCCCGGCGGGGGCCCGCACCATGTACGCCGCCGTCATCGCCGTTCGGCCTCACACGCACTCCATGCCGCAGGCCCGTACGCGTGGGCTGTCCGCCATCGAGGCGCGGCAAAAGAGCCTGCTCCGATGCCGCGGCGTACCCGGGCCCGACAGCCAGCGGAGCGTAGGTGCGGGACCCGCGGCCGGCCTCCTCAGACCTCGACCCTCGTGGCGAGTTCCTGTCGCACCCGTGCCGCGGCGCCGACCGGTACGGCGTCGGCCCCCAGGGCGGCCCTGACCAGCCGGACAGGGTGGCCGCTGACCGGCGGGTCGGCGGCCAGCGACGCCAGGATGAGGGGGTTCAGCAAGGGCCAGGCGCGGCTGACCCCGCCGCCGACCACCACCGTGGTGATGTCCACGACGCCCGCTGTCATCACGATCGCCCGAGCGATCCCGGCACCGGCGGCCCGGTACACCGCGAGGGCGTCTTGGTCACCGCGGCCGGCGGCCTGTGCGACCTCGCGGGCGGTCAGCCGGCGGCCGGTGCGGTCCGCGTAACGGGCGCCGATGGAACGGCCGGAGGCCAGGGTCTCCAGATGGCCCCGGCCGCCGCACGAGCAGAGCAGATCACCGAAGCCGGGGATGTGCCCGATCTCGCCGGCCGCCCCGTGCGGCCCGGCGAACAGCGCGCCGCCGGTCCACAGCGCGCCGCCGACCCCGGTGCCCAGCGTCATCCCGAGGACGTCCGACTCGCCGCGCACGGCGCCGCCTGACACCTCCCCGTAGAGGAAGGCGTTGACGTCGTTGTCCAGGAACGCCGGGACGCCCAGTGCCTCCTCGACGGCGTCCGTCACCGCGAAGCCGGCCCAGCCGGCGAAGGAGTCGCTGGCCACCAGGATGCGGCCGGTGGCGGAGTCCACCACGCCGGCCGCGCCGACCCCGCAGCCGGCGAGCCGGCCGGGGGTGCGCTCCAGCAGCGGGGCCAGCGCGGCCAGGGCCGCGCCGATCATGGCCCGGCCGCCGTCGGCCGCCGGGGTCGCCACCTCCGCGCGGTCCAGTACGGTCAGGTCCTCGGCGCAGACCACCACCTGGGTCGTGGTGCCGCCGATGTCCACTCCGGCGAAGAGCGTACGGTCACGAATGCTCATACCTGCGCCTCCATCCGGCCGGCCGCGAGGGTGGCCAGACGTTCGGCTCTGCGGCCGCGCTGGATCACCGGGTCGGGCACCGGCACGGCGGCCAGCAGCCGACGGGTGTAGTCGGTCTCCGGGTGCAGCAGGGTTGCCCCGGTGGGGCCCTGCTCCTCGATCCGGCCGGCCCGCATCACCACGACGCGCTGCGCGAAGTGCTGTACGACGGCCAGGTCGTGGGAGACGAAGAGACAGGCGAAGCCCAGCTCGTGCTGGAGCTCGGAGATCACTCCGAGCACCGCCTCCTGCACGCTCACGTCGAGCGCGCTGGTGGGCTCGTCGGCGACCAGCAGCCGGGGCTCCAGGACCAGGGCGCGGGCCAGGCTGACCCGCTGGCGCTGCCCGCCGGACAGCTCCCGGGGGGCGCGCCGGGCGAGTTCACGCGGCAGCCGGACCCGGTCGAGGACGTCGGCGACCTTGTTCTGGCGGTCCTTGGCGGAGAGCTCGCGGCGGTGCACCCTGAGTGGCTCGGCGATGCATTCGCCGACCGTCATCCGGGCGTCCAGCGAGGCCACCGGGTCCTGGAGGACCACGCCGATACCGGCCCGCAGCGCCCGGCGGGCGCGGGACCGGGTGCGGCCGAGGTCGGTGCCGAACAGCGAGACGGTGCCGGAACTCGGCGGGATCAGCCCGAGCGCGACCCGGGATGCGGTGGACTTTCCGGAGCCCGACTCGCCCACCAGGCCCAGGGTCTCCCCGGCGTAGACGGCGAGCGAGACCCCGTCAAGGGCGCGCACGGCGCCCTTGCCACGGCCGAACACCACGGAGATGCCGCGGAGTTCGACCACCGGCTCGGTGTCCGGGCGGTCGGCGGCGGCCGGCGCGGCCGGCCGGCCCGCCTCGGCGACCGACAGCCGCGGCACCGCGGCCAGCAGCCGCTCGGTGTACTCGTGGGACGGGCGGAGCAGTACGTCCTCGACCGGTCCGGTCTCCACGATCTCGCCGTGGTACATCACGGCGACCCGGTCGGCGAAGTCCGCGACCACGCCCATGTTGTGGGTGACCAGCAGGACGCCGGTGCCGGTCTCGACGGCGAGCCGGCGCAGCAGGTCGAGGATCTCGGCCTGCACCGTGACGTCCAGCGCGGTGGTCGGCTCGTCGGCGATCAGCAGGGCCGGTTCGTTGGCGATGGCCATGGCGATGACCACCCGCTGGCGCTGTCCGCCGGAGAGCTGGAAGGGGTAGGCGGTGGCCCGCCTCTCCGGCTCGGGGATGCCGACCTTGCGGAGGAGTTCGACGGCTTCGGCGGCGGCCTCCTTGGCGGACACCTTGCGGTGGTTGCGGATCACCTCGGCGATCTGCCTGCCGATCCGGGTCAGCGGGTCGAGCGCGGTGGCCGGCTCCTGGAACACCATGGAGACGGTCCGGCCGCGCAGCGCCGCCAGATCGGCCTCGCGGGCACCGACCACTTGGTTGCCGGCGATGGTGGCGCTGCCGGTGGCACGGGCGTTGCCGGCCAGCAGGCCCATCGCGGCCAGCGCGATGGTGGACTTGCCGGAACCCGACTCGCCGACCAGGGCGAGCGTCTCGCCGGGGCGGACGTGCAGGGAGACACCCCGGACGGCCGGCACCTCGCCGGTCTCGGTGGCGAAGACGACACCGAGGTCGTCGAGTTCGAGAATCGGCCCGGCCGGCGGGGCGGCGGAGCCCTGGGTGGCGGTCATCCGCGTCCCCTCACATCGAATGCGTCGCGGAGTCCGTCCCCGATCGCGTTGAACGCCCACACCACCAGGATGATGGCCAGGCCCGGCGGCAGGATGAGCCACCAGTAGCCGGAGTAGGCGGCGGTGAGACCGGCCGAGAGCATGCCGCCCCAGTCGGTGGCCGGCGGCTGGACGCCCAGGCCCAGGTAGGAGACGTAGGCGACCAGCAGGATGGCGTCGGCGATCTGGAAGGTGGCCGCGACGATGATGGTCGAGACCGAGTTCGGCAGGATGTGCCGGGTGATCGCCCGGGCGTGCGTCCCGCCGATGGCTCGCAGGGTCAGGACGTAGTCGCGGTTCTTCAGGGAGAGCGTTTCAGCCCTGATCAGCCGGGACGGCACCAGCCAGGAGACGAAGCCCAGGATGACGATCAGTCCGGTCAGGCCCGGGGTGGTGATGGCGGAAACCACGAGCAGGATGAAGAGCGCCGGGATGGCGATCCCCGCGTCCACGATCCGCATCATGACCGCGTCGACCCAGCCGCCCGCGTAGCCGGCGACGGCGCCCCACAGGGTGCCGATCACGGTGGCCAGGACGCCTGCGGCGAGGCCTACGATCAGCGACACCTTGCCGCCGTACATCAGTCGGCCCAGCTCGTCGTGGCCGACCGCGTCGGTGCCGAGCCAGTGCGAACCGCTGGGGGCGAGGTTGACCTGCTGGAGCATCGTGTGGGTCTGGTCGGTGGAGTACACCAGCGGACCGGCGAAGCAGAGCAGGAAGAAGAACACCACGACGCCGAGCCCGACCACGGCGAGCCGGTTGCGCAGGAAGCGCCGGACGGCGAGGCGGGAGCCGGACGCCGTGGCGACGGCGGTGGCCGTGCCGGGCACCTGGCCCGGCTGGATGGCGGCGCTCATGCCCGGCCTGCCTTCACTCGGGGGTCGATGATCCGCTGGACGATGTCGGCGAGCAGCGTGCCGACCACCGTGGCGGTCGCGATGACCAGCACGCAGCCCAGCAGCACCGGGTAGTCGGAGGACTGCGCGGCGGTCCAGAAGAGCAGCCCCATACCGGGGTAGTTGAAGAGCTGCTCGACCACCAGGGCGCCGCCGAACAGCACCGGCACGTAGTAGCCGAGCATGGCGACCACCGGCGTCAGCGAGTTGCGGAACACATGCCGCCACAGGATGGCGCGGGAGCGGGAACCGCCGGCCCGCGCCGTCCTGACGTAGTCCTCGGAGAGGTTCTCCAGGGTGGCCGCCCGCATGTAGCGGCTGAACACCGCGATCATCGAGGCGGCACCGGCGACGACCGGCAGCACCAGCGCCTGCGGTTCGGAGAACACCTGGGCGAGCGTGTCCCCCTGCGGGGCCTGGGACGGGAACCACGGCAGCGCCTGACTGAACACCAGCACCAGGATCAGCCCGAGGAAGTACACGGGCGTGGAGTAGGCGATGAAGCTCAGCGTGGTGATGACGTAGTCGACCGGCTTGTTGCGCCGGACGGCCTGCCACATGCCCAGTGGGATGGCCAGCACGAGGCCGACGATCGCCGACAGGGCGGTGAGGAGCAGGGTCTTGGCCAGCCGCTCGGTGATGAGCTGGGAGACCGGCTCATTGAGGGTGTACGAGGTTCCGAGGTCGCCGTGCAGCAGCTGGTTCAGGTAGTAGAAGTACTGCACGGGAAGTGGCTTGTCGAGGCCCTGCTCGTGGTTGAAGGACGCGATCTGCTGCGCCGTGGCCTGCGGACCGAGGATCCCGCGAGCGGGACCCCCGGGCAGGGCGTGCAGCAGACCGAAGACCACGATCGTCACGATGACGATCACCACGACGGCTTGGAGGACTCGCCTGATCAGGTACGAGGAAGTGCTCATGTGTTTTCCGGTCGCTTCGGCTCAGTGGTACGCGGGGTCACCGGCCGGGCTCACTTGGTCGTCCACTTCCACATGGCGGGGTGGAAGTTGGCGAGCGAGTCCTGGGCGAAGCCGCCCAGGCCCTTCTTGACCACGGAGACCTGGTAGTCCGGCTCCGGCAGCCAGATGACCGGGAGGTCCTTGGCCAGGGCCGCGCTGTACTTCTGCACCGCCTCGTCGGAGGCGGAGGTGGTGGTCTGGGTGACCAGCTTGTCCACGGCGGAGTTGGAGTAGCTGCCGAAGTTGGAGCCGCCGCCGGTGGCGAAGAGCGAGTCACCGCTCGGGTAGGCCGGGAAGTACCAGCTGCCCGCGGTGCCGAAGAACGACAGCTGCCACTTGCAGCCGGCCTGGTCGGCCTTGCACTGGCCGGCCTGCGAGAGGACCGAGTTGACCGGGGCGGTCTTGATGGTGAAGTCGATGCCGGTCTTGGCGAACGACGACTGCAGGGCGCTCATCATGTTGTCGGTCACGGTCGAACCGGACTGCGAGAGCACCTGCATCCGGAACTTGGTGCCCTTGTCCACGCCGGCGCCGCACTGGTTGCCGCCGGTGCCCGGCGCGGTGCACACCATGGTGCCGTTCTGCTCGGTCCAGCCGTGGTCGGTCAGCAGCTGCTTCGCCTTGGAGGTGGAGAACGGGTACGGGTTGTTCTCCTGCTCCGACGAGACGAAGGACGAGCTCTGGCCCTGCGGGATCGGGCCGTAGGTGGGGACCGCGGTGCCGTTGAAGACGACCTTGGAGAGGGTGGTCTGATCCACCGACATCTGGATCGCCTGGCGGGCGTAGAGCTGCTTGAACACCGCGCCCATGGCCGGGTTGTTGAAGTTGTAGGGCATGTACGTGATGGCCCAGCCGGACCACGGCTTCACCGTGTAGCCCTTGGCGGTGAAGGACGACTCCTGGCTGAGGTTGGTGGCGTTGATGTAGCCGTAGTCGACCGTGCCTGCCCGGAGCGCGTTCTCCTCGGCGTCCGTGGTGGTGAACGGCAGCAGGTTCACGGTCTTGATGTTGGCCTTGCCGACGCCGTCGTACTTGGCGTTGGCCGTCAGCTGGACCTTGCCGGCCGTGGAGAACGACTTGATGGTGTACGGGCCGCTGACCGTCTTCCAGAGCGGGTCGGTGGCGTAACCGGAGATCTTCTTGGCGGCGTCGTTCAGGTACGCCCAGACCTTCTTGGCGTCCGCCGCGGTGCGGTCGAGGTCCGACACGCTGCCCGAGTCGCTGGTCTTGTCCCAGACGTGCTGCGGCATCGGGCGGATCATGCTCAACTCGTTGGCGAGCATCCACTGCTGGTTGTACGCCTGGTCGAAGGTGATGGTGAAGTGCGTGTCGTCGACGACCTTCAGCGAGGTCCAGTTGTCCGGCGCCTTGCCCGGGCTGTAGCTGGCCCAGTCGGCCTTGTTGGCCTTGACCAGGTTGAACCAGAACTCCACGTCGCGGGAGGTGATCTGCTTGCCGTCGCTCCAGTGCCGGTCGCCGAGCGTGATCGTGACGCTCTTGCTGTCCTTGGCGAAGTCTGCGGCGGTGGCGAGCGAGTTGTCCTTGTTCCAGCCGACCTTGCCGGTGGAGCCGTCGTACGCGATCAGCGGCTCCCAGAGGGACTGGGATATGGAGGAGTTGTTGGTGTTCAGGTGCGCGGCGGTACCGACCGGGAGGATCCAGTTCGGCGTGAAGTTGGCCGGCAGCGCGTAGTTGATGGTGTCCGACGAGCCGGAGGCGGACGACGATGAGGTGCCGCCCCCGGAACAACCGGCCAGCAGAGCACCCGCGGTGACAGCGGCGCCCGCGACAAGGGCCCAGCGGCGGCTGTTCGCCGTGTGAGCAAGGAACATGACTCTCCTCAGAGTGAAAGGACCCCGTATGTCCGGGACCGGCACTGCGTTCACGACAGCTAACGCCGGACACGCCGAAGAAACAAACAAGAATTAGTAAAAAGTAAGTTACTGCACCTCTGACAAAAGCCCTCTCGCCTCGATCGCTCCTCTCCATTAGGGGCATTTGGGTGGATTGAATGGGTTTCAGGTAGGGCCTACTTCCTTCGCGAAGCTGTTCCCCCGCGCCGAGCGCGGGCGTATTGTCTTCGCCACACCCACCGTTGCGGAAGTTACTTCGTACATGACTGAAATAAGTGCATGGGACCGCAGGGCCGCAAAAGGCGCTCCAGCTCTCGCCGCGCGGGTCCTGGAACTCGTCGCATCGGGCCAGGCCTCGTCACGCGCCGAACTCGCCGGCCTGCTGGGGGCTGCCGCCTCCACCATCTCTCTCACCGTGGCCCATCTGGTGGAGCGCGGGCTGATCGCCGAGGAGGGCACCCAGTCCTCCACCGGCGGGCGCCCCCGCAAAGTGCTGAGACTGGGAAGCAACGACGAGTTCGCGGTCGCCGCCGACCTCGGCAGTCGGCACGCCCGGATCGGTGTGGTGCTGCCCGGCGGCGGTCTGACCGATGTCTCGACCGTCCCCTTCGTGATCGCCGACGGCCCCGAGGCGGCTCTGCCCCGGCTCGCCGAGACCCTCGAGGCGCTGGCCGAGCAGCGCGGACGTGGTCGGCTGCGCGGGGTCGGGCTCTCGCTGCCCGGGCCGGTGGACATCGCGTCGGGGTCGGTCGTCCTGCCGTCGCGGATGCCGGGCTGGAACCGTTTCCCGGTCACCGCCTGGCTGGAGGAACGCTTCGGCGTCCCGGCCGCCGTGGACAACGACGCCAACTGCATGGCGGTCGGCGAGCACACCGTACGGCCTGCCGAGCACCGGCAGACGATCATGGTGAAGATCGGCTCCGCGATCGGCGCCGGCGTCATCGTCGACGGACGCCTCTACCGGGGCGGCACCGGCGCGGCCGGTGACATCACCCACATCCGGATCGACGCCGGCGCCGACACCCCCTGCTCCTGCGGCAACACCGGCTGCCTGGAAACCGTGGCGTCCGGTGCCGCCCTGGTCCGCATCCTGCGCGAGCGCGGGGCCGACGTCAGCAGCCCCGAGGATGTGGCCCGGCTGGCCATGGACGCCGACCCGGAGGCCACCCGCGCGGTCCGCAGGGCCGGCGACTACCTCGGCCAAGTGCTCGCCGCCAACGTCAACTTCTTCAATCCGGACGCCGTCTACCTCGGCGGCATCCTCTCCACCCTGGAACCGTTCGTCGCCGCCGTGCGCAGCCAGCTCTACGAGAGCTGCCACCCGCTCGTCACCCAACACCTCACCATCGAGCGGGCCGGCCTCGGCGCCGACGCCGGACTGGTCGGCGCCGGGCAGTTCGCCCTGCAGCGCGCCCTGGCCCGCGCCCTGAGCGAGGTCGGCGCCGCCGACCGGTTCAGCACCCCAGCGCCCCGTCACGTCTGACGCCCCACCCCTACGAGGAGCCATGTCGCAATCCCGCACCGCCGCAGCCCGCCCGGTCATAGCCATCGCCGGACTCGGCATCGAGTCGTCCACCTTCTCCCCCGCTCGCACCCAGGCCGCCGCCTTCCACCCCTCGCGCGGCGCCGAAGTGCTGGACCGCTACCCCTTCCTGGCCCCCGGTGAGGAACTGCGCGAGGCGGCCGACTGGCACGGCGCCCTGGTCGGCAAGTCGCTGCCGGGCGGCACCGTCACCGCCGCCGCCTGGGCCGAGCTGACCGACGAGCTGATCGAACGGCTCGCCGCGCTTCCCCGGCCGGACGGCCTCTGGTACGACATCCACGGCGCGATGACCGTGGAGGGCGTCGACGACGCCGAGGCGGTGCTGCTGAAGCGCATCCGCGCCACCGTCGGCCCCGACGTGATCATCTCCACCTCGATGGACCTGCACGGCAACGTCTCCCGCGAACTCGCCCACGGCAGCGACCTGATCACCTGCTACCGGATGGCCCCGCACGAGGATCACATGGAGACCAAGGAGCGGGCCGTCCGCAACCTGGTGGACCTGCTGGTCTCCGGCGCGCCCCGCCCGGTCAAGGCCTGGGTGCCGGTGCCGGTGCTGCTGGCCGGCGAGCAGACCTCCACCCGGATCGAGCCGGCCAGGAGCGTGTACGCGGCCGTGGACGAGGTCGAGGCCACGGACGGCGTGATCGACGCCGCGATATGGGTCGGCTACGCCTGGGCCGACGAACCGCGCAACCGCGCCGTGGTGGTGGTGACCGGCACCGACCGGGCCGCCGTGTCGGCCGGTGCCGAGCGCCTGGCCCAGGGCTTCTGGAAGGCCCGCGACGACTTCGACTTCGTCGCCCCGACCGGCACCTTCGACGGCATCCTGGACGAGGCCCTGGACTCCGGCCAGCGCCCGTACTTCATCAGCGACACCGGGGACAACCCGACCGCCGGCGGCGCCGGTGACGTGACCTGGGGCCTGACCCGGCTGCTGGCCCGCCCGGAGTTCCAGAAGGACGACGGTCCGACCGTCGTCTACGCCTCGGTGCCCGGACCGGCCGCGGTCGAGACCGCCGTCGCCGCGGGGGTCGGCGCCACCGTCACGGTCACCGCCGGCGCCGAGGTGGACGACCGGCACGCGGGCCCGGTCACCCTGACCGGCACGGTGCACGCCATCCGGCACGGCGACCGCGACGCCCGGACCGAGGTCGTGATCCGGGTCGGCAGCGTGTACGCGATCCTCACCGAGCTGCGCAAGCCCTACCACCACGAGCACGACTTCACCGACCTGGACCTCGACCCGCGCGGCGCCGACATCGTGATCGTGAAGATCGGCTACCTGGAGCCCGAACTCTTCGACATGTCGGTCGGGTGGAAGATGGCGCTCACCCCCGGCGGTGTGGACCAGGACCTGGTGCGCCTGGGCCACCACCGCATCCGCCGCCCGATGTTCCCCTTCGACCGCGAGATGGCCGACCCGGATCTGTCGGCCCGCATCATCTCCGCCTCCGACCAGCCGCTGACCGGGAACGACGAGTGACCGCGCGCCCCGCCCTGGAGATTGCCGTCACCTCACCGGCCGGCGCCCGGACCGCCCGGGAGCACGGCGCCGACCGGGTCGAACTCTGCGCCGCCCTGGAGCTGGGCGGCCTGACCCCGTCGGCAGCCCTGGTGGAGGCGGTCGCCGCGGAAGGGCTGCCGGTGCAGGTGCTGGTCAGGTGCCGGCCCGGCGATTTCGTCCATGACGCGGAGGAGATCGAGCTCATGGCCGCCGAGGTGCGGTCCGTCATCGCCTCCGGTGCCTCCGGTGTGGTGATCGGCGCGCTGACCGTCGACGGCGCCCTGGACACCGTGGCGGTCGCCCGGCTCGCCGAAGCGGCCCGCGCCCCGGGCCGCCCGGTGGACATCACCCTGCACCGCGCCATCGACCAGGCCGCCGACCCGGTGGCCACCGCCGCACTGCTGCCTTCACTCGGTCTCACCCGGGTCCTCACCTCGGGCGGCGCTCCCGCCGCGGCCGACGGGCTGGCGGCGATCGCCGCGATGGCCGCCGCCGCACCCGGGGTGCAGGTGATGGCCGGCGGCGGCGTGCGCCCCGCCGACATCCCGGCCCTGACCTCAGTCGGCGTGGCCGCTGTCCACCTCTCCGCCAAGGCGCGGGCGCTGCCCCGGCGCGGCGGCAAGTGGATACCGCTCGGCGCCGGGGGCGCGTCGGCCGAGCAGGACACCCACTTCGTCACCGACCCCGAAGTGGTGGCCGAGGCACGACGGGCGGTGGAGGCGGCGGGCTGACCTCGGGCCGGGGCACGAGCCGGCGGTACGCGACGGACTCGCCCTGCCCCCCCGTCTCGTCTCGGCGGGGCCCCGGCACCCACCATGCCCTCCTGCACCTCTGCCGCGGCGACATCCCGTTCGTCCCGCTGGTCGGGGCCTCCTCGGTCGCGCAGCTGGACGAGAGCCTGGCCGCGGTGGACCTGGAGCTGACCGCGGAGCAGCGGGCGGCGCTGGACGCGGCTCACTGACGGCCACCGACCGGGCTCGCACCATGTACGCCGCCACCATGCCGGAGTACGCCGGTGTGTGCACCGACCCCGTGTGACGTGGGCTTCGGTCTCCTTACGGTGACGACCATGGAGACTCCTCAGAGCCCGGACCACGGGCCAGGCGTGCACGCCGCCCCGCTCACCGTCCCGTCGCCCGCCACCGGCTCCTCGCCGGCACCCGCAGACCGGCCCCTCGCCGGCCGCACCGCCCTGGTGACCGGTGGTGCGAGCGGTATCGGGCGGGCCTGCGCACAGGCCCTGGCCGCCGCGGGCGCCCACGTCCATGTGGTGGACAAGGCCGCCCGCGCCGCCGGGGACCTGGCCGAGGCGCTCGGCGGGACGGCGTGGGTGGTCGATCTGTCGGTGCCCGAGGCGGTGGACACGCTGCCCGCGGACGCGGACATCGTGGTCAACAACGCCGGGCTGCAGCACGTCGCCCCCGTGCATGAATTCCCGCCGGACCGCTTCGCGCTGATCCAGCGCGTCATGGTGGAAGCCCCGTTCCGCATCTTGCGCCGGACCCTGCCGGGCATGTACGAACGCGGCTGGGGGCGCGTGGTCAACATCTCGTCCGTGCACGGACTGCGGGCCAGCCCCTACAAATCGGCCTATGTGACGGCCAAGCATGCACTGGAGGGACTCAGCAAGGTGGTCGCGCTCGAAGCGGCGGAACACGGGGTGACGAGCAACTGCGTGAACCCCGGGTACGTACGCACCCCCCTGGTCGAGAACCAGATCGCGGACCAGGCCCGTACGCACGGCATCTCCGAGGCGGAGGTGGTGGGCCGGATCATGCTGGAGCGCAGCGCGATCAAGCGGCTGATCGAACCCGACGAGGTTGCCGAGGCCGTGCTGTGGCTCTGCGGACCGCGAACCGGGCACATCACCGGCACCTCGCTCTCCATGGACGGCGGCTGGACCGCCAACTGACCTTCCGCCCCCTACGAACGCTGGCCGCCCATGTCTGAACCGTCCGCCTCCGCCGCGCCCCATCTGCGGCGCCTGTTCGATCTGCTGGCCGACGACGCCCCCGCCGAGGCACTGGGCGCCGTCTCCTCGCAGGCGCGGGCTGCCGGCGTGCCCGCGGGCGATCTGGCGGAGGTGGAGCGGGCCACCGCCACCGCCCTGCGGATCAGGGGCGCCCTGCGGCAGCACCGGCGCCGCGAGCTCCAGCTCACCGCGCTCTTCGACACCGCGGGGGATCTCGCCGCCTCCCGCGACCTGGACGAGGTGCTGAAGGCGATCGTCCGCCGGGCCAGGATGCTGCTGGGCACGGACACGGCGTATCTCACGCTCCCCGACGAGGAGGCGGGGGACACTTATATGCGGGTCACCGACGGGTCGGTGTCGGTGCTCTTCCAGCGGCTGCGGCTGGAGCTCGGCCATGGGCTCGGTGGTCTGGTGGCGCAGACAGCGAGCCCGTACGCGACCCATGACTACCGCACCGACGACCGCTTCCACCACACCCGCAACATCAACGCCGGGGTGCTGGACGAAGGGCTCGTCGCCATCCTGGGCGTGCCGCTGCTCCTGGGCTCCAGCCGCGGCGGTACGGGAAAGGTCATCGGCGTCCTCTTCGCGGCCGACCGCGCGCCCCGCGTCTTCAGCCCCGACGAGGTCGCCCTGCTGTGCTCCCTCGCCGCACACGCCGCCATCGCCATCGACACCGCCCGCGCTCTCGCCGACACCCGGTCCGCCCTGGACGAACTGGCCGGGGCGAACGCCGAGCTGGCCGAGGCGAACGCGGCCGTCCGGGCCCACTCGGCGGCCATGCGGCGGGCCGAGGAGTCCCACGACCGGCTGACCGACCTGGTCCTGCGCGGCCGTGACGTCAAGGACGTCGCCGAGGCGGTTGCAGGGCTGCTGGACTCCCCGCTCACCATTCACGACCCGGGCGGCCGGCTCCTGGCGGCGGTCCGGCCCGACGGCGCGGACTTCGCCGCCGACAGCACGGACGCCGGATGGCTGGCCGAGACTGCCGAGGCGTCCCGCACCGGAGCCCGTGCCGTGCACCGCGACGGCCGGTGGATCTGTGCCGTCCTCGCCGGACAGGAACTCCTGGCCGGTCTGGTCCTGCACCGGCGCGAACAGCTCGACGACTCCGACCGGCGGCTGTTCGAACGGGCCTCGGTCGTCACCGGGCTCCTTCTGCTGCTGCGCCGCACGGTCGCCGAGACCGAGAACCGGGTCCGCGGCGAGCTGATCACCGACCTGCTGACCGACCCGGACCGCGACCCGGCCGGACTCGCCGAACGCGGCCGGCGCCTCGGCATCGACCTCGACCGCCCGCACCTGCTGCTGGTGGCCGAGGGCGGAACCCGGGAGCGGCTGGCCCCCGCCGCGATGCGCTATCTGTTCGGCGGGGACATCCATGGGGCGAGCGCCGAACACGCGGGGAACGTGGTGTTGTTGATAGCGAGCGGCGACCCCGCCCCGGCCGCCGGTGACGCGGCGCGCTCGGCCGCCGCCCAGCTCGGGCAGCTGATCCAGGCCCCTGTCACCGTCGCCGCCACCGGACCGGCGCGTGGCGCCCGGGAACTGGCCTCCGCGTACGGGGAGGCCGCCCGCTGTCTGCGCGCCATGCGGGTCCTGGGGCGTACGGGAGAAGGCGCGTGCGTCGACGAACTCGGCTTCCTGGGCGTGGTGCTGGGCAATGGCCAAAACGTCGACGGGTTCGTCGCGGCGACGCTGGGACCCCTGCTGGAGTACGACGCGCAGCGCGGCACGCAGCTCGTGCGGACCCTCGGCGCCTATTTCGGTTCCGGGGGCAGTCTCATCCGCGCCAAGGACGAACTCCACGTACACGTCAACACGGTGGTGCAGCGCCTGGACCGGGTGCAGGTGCTGCTGGGGCGGGACTGGAACGAGCCGGGGCGGGCGCTGGAGATCCAACTCGCCCTGCGTCTGCATCGGTTGGCGGGCGGTCGGGAGCGGTAGCGGCAGCCCGGTGCCCGGTGCGGGTTCCGGTTCCGGCGTGATGTCCTCGACCGCCGACTGGCCGGAACGATGTCCTGCCCCACCGGACGGGCTCGATGCCGCATGGTGGGGCCGGGTCCCGCACGGGTGGGTCCGTGGGGGCTCAGATCCCGGTCGGGGCGGTGACGTCGGACGCGCTCGGGGCCCCGGACAGAGCCGGCAGGCGGCGGGCGATCTCGTCGGCGCCCCTGTCGCCCGTCAGCAGCGTGTAGTGGTTGACGTCCCGTACCGGCACCGGCGTCACCTCCGTTTCGCCGAGACCGGCCGCCGCTAGGCGGGTCTCGTCGTACAGGCCCTGCTCCTCGTCCATCAGTCCCCGCTGCGCCCACAGCAGCGTTGCCGGGGCCGGCAGCCTCCGTACCGCCGTCAGCACCTCCTCGTCGAAGAGGTTGATGCCGTCGGTGCGTACCGCCTCGATCCGGCAGGTCGAGCGCATGGCGGGTTCGTCCCCGGTCAGGTCGCGCTGGATGTACGCGTCCACCTCGGCCGACCAGGCACCCGCGAACGCGGGGTGCGCCTGCCAGAACGAGCGGTAGGCGGCCCGGTCGGGGAAGGTCATCGACAGCCGGTCCATGGCCGGGCCGATCACGGCGGTCATCAGTTCGTCCGGGGAGAGATGGGTGGGGGCGGGGAAGCCGATGCCGCCGTCGACGAGCAGCAGCGGCCCGAACCGTTCCGGATGCCGTACGGCGGCCAGCGCCGCCACGAACGCGCCCATCGAATGGCCCGCCAGCACCACCCGGTCCAGGCCCAGCGCCCCGGCCAGTGCGGCGGCGTCATCGGCGTGCGCGGCGATCCCGTACGGACCCGGCAGGGCCGAACTCCCGGCCCGGCCGCGCAGATCCGGGGCGATCAGGGTGAGGCGGCCCGCCAGCCGCCTCGCCACCGCGGCCCAGGACAGCGCGTTGGCCGTGATGCCGTGCAAAGCGACGACAGTCGGCGCGCCCGGATCACCGGCCGGCCACCGCAGTACCGTCAGCTCGCCCCCGGTCACGGGGACCTGAATCTCTTCGTACGGAATCACGGGCGTCCGTTCTCCTTCCGGGCCTGCTCGGCCGGGAGCGTTTCGGTGGCGGCGGGCCCGCGGCGAACCGCGGCCAGCCGGGACGGCAGCCGGGCCAGGCCGCCGGGTAGCAGATGTACCACGGCCACGAACAGCACACCCAGCAGGAACAGCGGCTGGGAGAGCGGCACCCGTAGCACCGCGGGCAGGTCGGCGACCGCGCCCGACCCGGCCAGATCGCCGAGCCGGTGATCGGCCCAGGTGTAGAGGATGCCGCCGACCATCGGGCCCCAGCGGGTGCCCGATCCGCCCAGCACCACCATCACCAGCAGGGACAGCGTGAAGTCGGAGGTGGTCGTCTGCGGGGTCGAGCCGCCGGTGAGCAGCAGGTGGACGAGGCCGCCGAGTGCGGCCAGCGCACCCGCCAGGACGAAGGCCGTCAGCTTGAAGCCGTACGGCTTCAGCCCCAGCACCTCCACCCGGCGCTCGTTCTCCCTGATCCCCTCCCAGACGCGGCCGGTGGGGGAGCGGACCGCCCAGTGCACGACGGCGAGGGTGAGGACGAGGTAGGCGAGCGCCACCCAGTAGAGGTTCGCGGTGTGTTCGATGCCCACGAGCCCGGACGGCAGCAGATCGGCGGGGGCGGCCCGCCCCTCCTCGCCGCCGGTGAGGCCGCCGGGGTTGCGCGAGACCAGGATCGAGTACGCCTGCGCGAAGGCCAGCGTCACCATGGAGAAGCCGATGCCGGTGACCCGCAGACTCACCGATCCCAGCACCAGTGCGAGCACGATCCCGGAGCAGAGGCCCAGCAGCGCGGAGACGGCGAACGGGAGGCCCGCCTCCAGCAGGAACACATTGGTGGCGTAGCTGCCCGCGGCGAAGTAGAGCGCATGCCCGAAGGAGAGCAGCCCGGTGCGGCCGAGCAGCAGGTCGTATCCGGTCGCCAGCGCACCGAACAGCAGGCAGGTGGCCAGGAGTTGCAGACTTCCCGGGCTGCCGAGCGGGCCGTCCAGGAGGCCCGGCAGCGGAAGTGCGCTGTACGGCGCGACGACGAGGAGCAGCAGCGCGCCGGCGGGCCACCAGCGGCGCAGCAGCCGGGCGGTGTTCCCGGCGGCCGGCACGGCCGTGTGCCGGTCGCCCGTGCGGTCGTCGTGTGTCTCGGTGGCGGTGCTCACGCGAGCCTCCCGGTCAGTCCGCGCGGACGCAGAAGCAGCAGCGTGGCGAGCAGGACGACGACGGCCAGGTCGCCGAGACCCGCTGCGGTGTAGTAGTTGGCGAACTGCTGGACCAGGCCGATGACGACGGACGCCACGGCGGCGCCGGTCACCGAGCCCATGCCTCCGGTGACCACGACCACGAACGCGAAGATCAGCAGCGAGGTGCCCTGACGGGGGTCGACCGAACCGAAGTACAGCCCGCCCAGCGCCCCGCCGAGCGCGGCGGCGCAGCCGCCGATCGCGAAGACGAGTGTGAACGCCCGCCGTACGTCGATGCCGAGGGCGGTGACCATCGCCCGGTCCTCGACCCCGGCCCGTACCACCAGACCGTGCCGGGTGCGGCCGAGGAAGAGCCGCAGTGCCACGAGGACGACGACCGCCGCCGCGACCAGCACCAGCCGGTTGACCGGGACCTGCGCGCCGAGCAGGCCGAAGGTGCCGGACAGCGCCTTCGGCCCGGGGAAGGTCCGGGCGTCCGAGCCCCAGACCCCCGACAGCAGCGCGGGGACGGCGAGCCCCACCCCGACCGTGGCGAGCACCTGCTCGCGCGGCCGGGTGTAGAGCGGGCGGACGACGGCGAGTTCCAGCAGTACGGCGGCGGCGGTGCCCACCGCCGTACCGAACAGGACCGCGAGGACGAAACCCGCTCCGCCCGGTCCGGCGCCCGGCAGATGACCGGACGCCGCCCACCAGGTGCCGTACGCGCCGATGGAGAGCAGCGCGCCGTGCGCGAAGTTGAGCACGTCCATCAGGCCGAAGATCAGCGAGAGTCCCGACGCGATGAGGAAGTAGAGCGCTCCCAGACCGAGCCCGGTCATGGTGAGCAGGACGACGGTGGACATCAGGAATCCGCCTCCACGGTGTGTGCGGTGAGCGAGCCGTGGCCCACACCGAGCAGCCTGCGAGCCGCCTCCGCGTCGCTCAGCAGCTCGGCGGCCGGCCCCTGATGGGCCGTCCGGCCGTCGGCGAGCACCGCACAGTGCTCGGCCAGGCGTCGCACGACGGCCAGGTTCTGCTCCACGAGGAGTACCGGCACCGCCTCGGCGGCCCGCTCCAGCACCTGGGCGACCTCGGTGACCACCTTGGGCGCCAGGCCCTTGGTGGGCTCATCGGCGATGATCAGCCGGTTTCCGTTCAGGAGCGTCCGCCCGATGGCCACCATCTGCTGCTGCCCGCCGGACAGCGTCCCGGCCAACTGCCTCTCCCGGTGCTTCAGTTCGGGGAAGAGTTCATGGACGAGCGGGTAGTCGGGCCCGCCCGCGCCGGGCCGCTCGGCCAGGCGCAGGTTCTCCGCCACGGTCAGCCCGGCGAAGACGCCCCGGTCCTCGGGGGCGTAGCCGATGCCCAGCCGCACCACGGTGTGGGTGGGCATCGACACGGTCTCCTCACCGTCCAGCCGGACGCTGCCGGTGCGCGGGACGAGGCCGAGGACGCCGCGCACGGTCGTCGTCTTCCCGGCGCCGTTGCGGCCGAGGAGCGCGGTCACCCCGTGCCGGGCGACGTCCAGGTCCACGCCGTGCAGGATGTGCCGGCCGCCGATCAGGACCCGCAGGTCCCGTACGGCGAGCAGGGTCCCTGTCGTCACAACCCCTCCCCGAGGTAGGCCTGTTGCACGGTCGGGTCGGCGGTCACGGCGTCGGGGGTGTCCAGCGCCAGCAGCCGTCCGTGGTGCATCACGGCGAGCCGGTCGGCCAGACCCAGCAAAACGTCCATGTGGTGCTCGACCATCAGGACGGTGCGGCCCTCGTCCCGGTGCAGGGTGCGGATGAGCTCGGTCAGCGCGGGGACCTCCTCGGCGCTGACCCCGGCCATCGGCTCGTCCAGCAGCATCAGCCGCGGCTCGCCCACCAGCAGCACCGCCAGCTCCAGCTTCCGCTTCTCGCTGTGCGACAGCTCGGACGCCGGCACCTCGGCCCGGTGGCCGAGGCCGGTGCGCTCCAGTACGCCGGCCACCTCGGCGGTGTACGGGCGGGCGCGCCGCCACAGCCGGTACGAGCCGCCCCCGGCGGCCTGCGCGGCGAGCCTGACGTGGTCGGCCACGGTCATCCCCGGCCAGAGGCTGGACGTCTGGAACGTGCGGCCGATGCCGCGCCTCGCCCGCGCGTGCGAGGGTCGGTCCGTCATGTCCGTGCCGTCCAGCTCGATCGCGCCCGACGTGGCCATGGTCAGCCCGCTGATCAGGTTGAAAAGTGAGGTCTTGCCGGCTCCGTTGGGGCCGATGAAGGCGAGGAACTCGCCCTCGCGGACGCTCAGGGTGACGTCCTCGACGATCGTCGCCCCGCCGACGCCCCAGCCGAGACCGGTCAGCCGGAGCACCGGGGCGGTGGTCCGCGCCCCGGCCGGCTGCTCCGCGGTGGTGTCCGGTGCGGCCATCGGTCAGCCCGCCGAGGGCTTCACGGGCGGCGCCACCTTGTCCATCGGCTCGGTGCCCACCAGCTCCGGCCGGGCACCGGCCCCCTTCCCGCGGAGCTTCGCGACGAACATCGGCTGCACCAGTGCGTGGTCCTCCGCACGGATCTGCTCCTTGCCCTTCACTCCGTCGAAGCTCCAGCCCTCCAGGGCCTTGACCATGGCGGCGGAATCGGTGGCGCCGCCCTCCGCCACGGCGCGCACGACCATCTGTGCCGCGGTGAAGCCGTCGGGGGTGAACAGGTCCGGGGTGCCGCCCGCCTTGGTGACCGAGTCGAGCATGGACTTCTCCACGGCGTTGCCGCCGCCCGCGCCGGGGAAGTAGTGCGCCAGGAACGACACCTTGGAACCGGCGTTCCCGAAGACCGGGTACGAGGCCGTTCCGGCGAGGCCCGTGACGACCTTGCTCGCGCTCAGCACGCCCTGCTGGTCCAGCGCGGTCCACAGCGCCGGCGCGGTGGAGCCGGCCCAGGCGACGAAGACCAGATCGGGCCTGCCCGCCTTGACCTGTCGGGCGAAGGGGGTCAGATCGGTGGCGCTGGGCGGGGCCAGCACGGAGCCCACCTTCGCGCCCTTTGCCCCGAGGACGGCCTGCACGGCGGCGACGTTGGCCTGGCCGAAGGTGGAGTCCTGGGCCAGCACCGTGACCTTCTTGCCCTTGGCCTCGCCGAGCATCGCCCCGGCGGTGAGGATGTCCTGGTAGGACTGCCGGCCCGAGCGGAAGGTGTAGTCGTTGATCCCGGTGACGGCGTCGGTGGCGGCCGGGCCGCTGATGTACAGCACCTTGTTCTGGGCGGCGAGCGGCGCCATCTGGAGGGCCACCCCGGAATCGGTGGTGCCGGCCAGCACCTTGTAGCCCTTGCCGATGAGGTTCTTGGCCGCGGCGACCGCCTTGCCCGGGTCGCCCGCGTCGTCCTGCTCGGTGACCTCGATACGGTGCCCGGCGACCTTGCCCGTGCCCTTCGTCGCATGGTCCAGGCCCGCCATGAACCCGTCGCGGTACTGCTTCCCGTAGTCCGCGAGCAGCCCCGTACGGGAGTAGACCAAGCCCACCTTGACGGTCTGGTCCTTCGCGTCCTTCCCGGACGCGGAATCGGCCTCGCCCGCCTTCCCGGCGGCGGTGCACCCGGCCAGCAGAAGACCGGCCGAGGCCAGTGCGACGGCGACGGAGTGGGATCTGTGACGACGGACGGTGCCTGTGGCTCTGCGACGCATGGTGACCGGCTCCTCGGCGTGTTCATGTGATGTCGCCGAACCGTATGGACACCCTGCCGCCGTCGACATGGTGCAGGGCACCCCACCTGGCGCGGTGCGCATGTGGGGGCCGCACATGGGCCGAAGCCGCGGGCCGCGCCGGGGAACCGGATCGTACGGTTCCTCCGGCGCGGCCCGGTACTCGGTGCGCGCGTCGCGGGTGGCGGCCCGTCAGACCGCGCCGATGGCCTGGACCGTGGCCACGATCATGCCGAGCACGGCGAAAGCGATGCCCACGCTGCCCATCACGATGCCGGCGACCGCCTGGCCGCGTCCGCCGCCCTGGCCCCGGTCGGCCATGCGCTTGGCCGAGATGCCGAGGCACAGCGCGATGATCGGCAGGATGATCGGGATGAGCACGAGGCCGAGGATGCCGAGCACCATCGAGGCCGTCGCCTTGCCGCTGGGCAGCGAGGCACCACCGGGGTAGCCGTAGCCGGTCGGGGGCTGGACGCCGTAACCCGGCCCTCCCGGGGCCTGTGCCCCCGCCGCGACGCCTGCGCCTGACTGGTCAGTCATGTCTTCCTCTCCATCGGTGCTGGTCATGACCATGTTAAGGAGAGGTTTGTGGTGCTCCCGGACAGAACGGTGAGGGATGTGTGATGAACCTGTCAGGGCGCGTAACGCCGGGACGCGTCCCGGGGAGCCGTCACGTCGATCAGCCGGCACACCGTCTCGATGTCTATCTTCACCTGGGCGATCGACGCCCGCCCCGACAGCCAGGTGATCAGCGCGGAGTGCCAGGTGTGTTCGATGACCCGGACCGCGGACAGCTGCTCCGGCGTCGGATGCTCCAGGCCCATCGCGTCCAGGATGATCGCCGTCGTGATCCGCGAGACGGTGTCCACCTCCGGGCTGACGCTGCGGTCCGCGAAGGTCAGCGCCCGTACCATCGCGTCCGCCAGATGCGGTTCGCGCTGCAGCGCGCGGAACGCCCGCATCAGGGTGCCGGCGACCCGCTGCGCCGCGTCGTCCCCGGCCGGGGGGTGTTTGTGCAGCGTCGTGTGCATGTGCTGGAGCTGGTCCTGCATGGTGGCGACCAGCAGATGGATCTTCGACGGGAAGTAGCGGTACAGCGTGCCCAGGGCGACCTCGGCGGCCTCCGCGACCTCGCGCATCTGCACCGCCTCGAACCCGCCCCTGCCGGCGAGCTGGGCGCTGGCGTGCAGGATGCGGCGGCGACGGGCCTCCTGACGTTCCGTCAGCGGCGGCGACGCCGGCCTGGCTTCCGCTGTCATGTGTCCCCATCCATGGCTTCTGTCCGCAACCGGAGGGAGGCGCTCGGTCTCCCGGCGGCGCACAGCATGCCAGGGTGCCGGGCCGTGGCGCGAATCACCCGGTCCGGCCGTTGCGCCGACGCTACCTGCCGGTAGATTCGTAGCTCATTGAACGATCCAGTCTGAAACTTGTTCTAGATTAGCGTGAGCGGTTACGCTCCGGCGAACACGCAGTGAGAAGGGGGCCGAGTGTGACCGCTGAGGCCATAGAGTCGGGCCCCCGCACGGGCAGCGACGTGTCGGGCGGCCCCGGCGACCGCCCGCTGCGCATCGCACTCCTCACCTACAAGGGCAATCCTTTCTGCGGCGGCCAGGGCGTCTATGTGCGCCACCTCGGCCGTGAGCTCGCCCGCCTCGGCCACAGCGTCGAAGTGATCGGCGCCCAGCCCTATCCGGTGCTCGACGAGGGCGTCCCGCTCACCGAACTGCCGAGCCTGGACCTCTACCGCCAGCCCGACCCCTTCCGCACCCCGAAGCGCGGCGAGTACCGGGACTGGATCGACGCCGCCGAGGTCGCCACCATGTGGACCGGCGGCTTCCCGGAGCCGCTCACCTTCAGCCTCCGCGCCCGACGCCATCTCGCCGCCCGGCGCGGCGAGTTCGACGTCATCCACGACAACCAGACCCTCGGCTACGGGCTGTTGACGGACCTCGGCGCCCCGCTCGTCACCACGATCCACCACCCCATCACGGTCGACCGGCAGTTGGACCTGGACGCCGCCGCGACCCGTCGCCGCCGCGCCTCCGTGCGCCGCTGGTACGCCTTCACCCGCATGCAGAAGCGGGTCGCGCGTCGGCTGCCGTCGGTGCTCACCGTCTCCGGCTCCTCCAAGCAGGAGATCGTCGAACACCTCGGGGTGCGCGAGGACCGCGTCCATGTGGTGCACATCGGCGCGGACACCGATCTGTGGTCGCCCGACCCGTCCGTCGCCGAGGTCCCCGGCCGGATCGTCACCACCTCCAGCGCCGACGTCCCGCTGAAGGGCCTCGTCCATCTCGTCGAGGCACTCGCCAAGCTCCGCACCGAGAACCCGCGGGCGCACCTCGTGGTCGTCGGCAAGCGGGCCGAGGACGGGCCGGTGGCGCGGGCCATCGAGCGGCACGGACTCCAGGACGCCGTCGAATTCGTCAAGGGCATCAGCGACGCCGAACTCGTCGACCTGGTGCGCGGTGCCCAGATCGCCTGCGTCCCCTCGCTGTACGAGGGGTTCTCGCTGCCGGCCGCCGAGGCCATGGCCACCGGCACACCACTGGTCGCCACCACCGGCGGCGCGATCCCCGAGGTCGCGGGCCCGGACGGGGAGACCTGCCTGGCCGTCCCGCCCGCCGACGCCGGGGCACTGGCCGACGCACTCGCCCGGCTGCTCGGCGATCCGGAACTGCGCGCCCGGCTCGGCGCCGCGGGCCGCGCCCGGGTGCTCTCCCGGTTCACCTGGAAGCAGGCCGCCATCGGCACCGCCGCCCTGTACCGCGAGGCGATCGCCGCCCGCGCGGGCGGCGCGCACCCCGGCGGCCGACGGTGACCCCGCAGTCCGCCCACGCTGTCCCCGCCCCCTGATCCCCTCGACCGCGAAAGCAGGCATTCGTGCTGACCGTGGACTTCACCCGCTTCCCGCTCGCCGCAGGTGACCGAGTGCTCGACCTGGGCTGCGGCGCCGGACGCCACGCCTTCGAGTGCTACCGGCGCGGCGCCCAGGTCGTGGCCCTCGACCGCAACGGCGAGGAGATCCGCGAGGTCGCGAAGTGGTTCGCCGCGATGAAGGAGGCCGGGGAGGCCCCCGAGGGCGCCACCGCCACCGCGATGGAGGGCGACGCGCTCAACCTGCCGTTCCCCGACGAGTCCTTCGACGTCGTGATCATCTCCGAGGTGATGGAGCACATCCCCGACGACAAGGGCGTGCTCGCCGAGATGGTCCGGGTGCTCAGGCCCGGCGGCCGGATCGCGATCACCGTCCCGCGCTACGGTCCCGAGAAGGTCTGCTGGACGCTCTCCGACGCGTACCACGAGGTCGAGGGCGGCCACATCCGCATCTACAAGGCCGACGAACTGCTCGGCAAGATCCGCGGCGCCGGCCTCAAGCCGTACGGCACCCACCACGCCCATGCCCTGCACGCGCCGTACTGGTGGCTGAAGTGCGCGTTCGGGGTGGACAACGACAAGGCGCTGCCGGTCCGCGCGTACCACAAGCTGCTGGTCTGGGACATCATGAAGAAGCCGGCCGTCACGCGGGTCGCCGAGCAGCTGCTCAACCCCGTCGTGGGCAAGAGCTTCGTGGCGTACGCGACCAAGCCGCACCTGCCCGTGGCCGCCGCCGAGGACCTCACCAAGGCCGAGGCGTGACCACTCCCGAGCAGACAGAACATCTCGTACTGCCCGGAGTCCTCACCGCCGAGCAGGCCGCCGAGACCGTCGCCGCCCTCCTCGCCGCGCAGTGCGAGAACGGTGCGCTGCCCTGGTTCCGCGGCCACCACCTCGACCCGTGGGACCACACCGAGGCCGCCATGGCCCTCGACGCGGCGGGCGAGCACGCCGCCGCGGAACGCGCGTACGACTGGCTGGCCCGGCACCAGAACGAGGACGGCTCCTGGTACGCCGCGTACCACGACGGCGACCCGGAACGGCCGACCGACCGGGGCCTGGAGACCAATTTCTGCGCGTACGTGGCCGTCGGCGTCTGGCACCACTACCTCGCCACCGGCGACGACGCGTTCGTCGACCGGATGTGGCCGACCGTCTACGCCGCCGTCGAGTTCGTGCTGCGGCTCCAGCGGCCCGGCGGCCAGATCGGCTGGAAGCGCGAAGCCGACGGAACCCCCGTCGACGACGCGCTGCTGACCGGCTGTTCCTCCATCCACCAGGCGCTGCGCTGCGCACTCGCCATCGCCGAACGGCGCGAGGAGCCGCAGCCGGACTGGGAGTTGGCGACCGGTGCGCTGGCCCACGCGATTTGCCGCCATCCGGAACGCTTCCTGGACAAGAGCCACTACTCGATGGACTGGTACTACCCGGTCCTCGGCGGCGCGCTCTTCGGAACGGCCGCCAAGGAGCGGATCGAGGACGGCTGGGACCGTTTCGTGGTGCCCGGCCTCGGGGTGCGCTGTGTGCTGCCCAACCCGTGGGTGACCGGCGGCGAGAGCTGTGAACTCGCCCTGGCGCTCTGGGTGATGGGCGAGTCCGACCGGGCGCTGGAGATCCTCCAGTCCATCCAGCACCTGCGCGCCGACGGGGGCATGTACTGGACGGGGTACGTCTTCGAGGGCAACCGGGCCTTCTGGCCGGAGGAGCTCACCACCTGGACCGCCGGTTCGCTGCTGCTCGCGGTGGCCGCGCTCGGCGGCGACGAGGCGACCACGGCGGTCTTCGGCGGCGAACGGCTGCCGCGCGGGCTGGAACCGGACTGCTGCGGATAGCACCGGCCGACCAGGGGTATTCGTCCGGATCGGACCGGATCGGCGAGCGGGCCCGGTGCCGGGGCACGCGGGACCGGGGTGATCCGGACGGGCGGCTTCAGTGCCGGATGCGGCCGGCCACCGCGTGCCCCGAACCCGGACGGCGGCCTCGGGTGGCACACCGCCCGCTGCCACGCGAGCCTTACGGAGAGTGGCGATGCCCGTCACTCACCGTAGAGGTCGCCGTGAGGTGTCCGGTCAGGGAGGCCCGCTGTGCGCAGTTCCGCCGTGAACGGTTCCGTACCGCTTCGCCGTCTGCTCGTCCCGCTCCTGCTGTCCTGCGTCGTGCTGGTGGGCGCCACCGCGTGCGGCGGCGGTGACAAGAACGGCGCGAGCCGTTCCGCGTCCCCGAGCGATACCGCGTCCCCGAGCGCCACACCGTCGGCGCAGGCGCAGAAACTGGCCAAGACGCGATTCGTCGCCAACGCGGGGCTCGCGGCCGGGGCGACGTACCAGTGGATCGTGAAGCCGTACCGTGCGGGCACGTTCAAGAAGGGCGCCGACGGGCGGACGTTCGCCCTGGTCAAGGCCGGGCTCGCGGGTGGCTTCGCGTACAACCGGCTGAAGGCGGCCACGGTCAACGCCAAGGGCGATCCCTTGCTGTCGAAGGCGCTCGCGCCGCTGACGGCGGGCATCGAATCGCTCAAGGGGCTCGGCACCAAACTGCGCAGGGGCGAGGCGGGCGCGGGCGACATCGGCGCCTTCGAGAGCGTGATCAGCAACGTCAAGGAAGCGGGCAGGAGCGCGGGCGCCGACGTGAAGGACAAGGTGCCCACCACGTCGCAACTCGGCGGATAATCGATGGGGCCCCGGCTCTTGATCGAACCAAGGGCTGTCCCGTAATCCCTGGTGGATCAGCGTGCGGCGTCAGATGCGGTGCATCGCAAGGCGGAGAGACGCCCGAATACTGGATGTATTCGGGCGTTCCGACAACGCGGCGAGGTGCCGTAGCTGTCGTCGCACGCCCGCCAGGGATTACGGGGCAGCCCTTAGGGTGCGTGTCATGAGCGCACTCCCGCACGACCTCTACTGTGACGAAATCATCGGCCGCACCGACGCGTTGAGGGCCGCGATCAGCGGCGCCGACCTCGGTGCGACCGTATTGACCTGCCCCGACTGGACCTTGCGCGACCTCGCCGTCCATGTCGGTGGCGCCCACCGCTGGGTGAGCGAGATCGTACGCACCCGGGCCACCGAAGCGGTCCCGCTCGAACGGGGACCGGAGTTCGGGCCCGAGGGCGACGACCCCGCCGTGCTCGACGCCTGGCTGGCGGACGGGGCGGCGGAGCTTGTCGAGCTACTGCGCGCGGCCGGCCCGGACGTGCAGGCGTGGTCCTGGGGCTGGGAGTGCAGCACGGGCTTCTGGGCGCGTCGCATGGCGCACGAGACGATCGTCCACCAGGCCGACGCCGCGCTCACCGCGGGGACCGGCTACGAGGTGGCACCCGAGCTGGCGGCCGACACGATCGAGGAATGGCTGGAGATCATCGCCTTCGTGCGGGCCGCTGGCCACGAGAAGGCGGCCAAGCTCGCCGGCGCCAGGGGCTCGATCCATCTGCATGCCACGGATGTGCCCGGTGCCGAGTGGCTGATCGAGCTCGGCGAGGACGGCTTCACCTGGCGGCGGGCCCACGAGAAGGCGACCGTGGCGCTGCGGGGCCCGCTCACCGACGTCATGCTGGTCTTCAACCGGCGCCTGTCGGCGGACAGCGACCGGGTCGAGGTGCTGGGGGACGCGAAACTGCTGGACTTCTGGCTGGAGCACTCCGCATTCGGCTGAGCCGCCGCAGGCCGTCGTGGAGCACTGTGCCCCCGTCCGCCGCGCGGGCGGGGCGGTGCTGAGCCAAGCTGGAAACGACAGCCCGTGTATCCGGCGGCCCCCGTGGAGGTGCCGATGGAGCCCGTCCGCGCCCTGAAACGGATCGCCTTCCTGCTGGAACGCGGCAGGGCCGACACCTACCGCGTACAGGCGTTCCGTACGGCTGCCGACGCGGTGGCATCGATGACGGACGGCGAGATCGGGCGGCGGCTCACGGAGGGCTCGCTGGAGTCGGTCGAGGGCATCGGGCCGAGGACCGCAGAGGTGATCAGGGAGGCGGCGGCCGGGGAAGTGCCCGGCTACCTGGAACGGCTGGAGAAGGAGGCCGCCGCCGTCCCGCTCACCGAGGGCGGCTTGAGCCTCCTCGCTCTCCTGCGGGGCGACTGCCATCTGCACTCCGACTGGTCGGACGGCGGCAGCCCGATCGAGGAGATGGGCCGCACGGCGGCGGAGCTGGGCCACGAGTGGGCGGTCCTCACCGACCACTCGCCCCGGCTGACCGTGGCGAACGGGCTCTCCCCGGAGCGGCTGCTCCGGCAGCTGGAGGTGATCGCCGGGCTCAACGAGCGGTGGGCACCGTTCCGGCTGCTCACCGGCATCGAGTGCGACATCCTCCCCGACGGCTCCCTCGACCAGGAGGACGAGCTGCTGGCGCGACTGGACGTCGTCGTGGTCTCCGTGCACTCCGCACTGCGGATGGACGCGGCACCGATGACCAGGCGTCTGCTCGCGGCCGTCCGCCATCCGCGGGCGAACGTCCTCGGGCACTGCACCGGCCGGCTGATCACCGGCCGGGGGCGGCCGGAGTCGCGGTTCGACGCGGTCGAGGTCTTCGCCGCGTGCGCGGAGTCGGGCACGGCGGTGGAGATCAACAGCCGGCCCGAACGGCTCGATCCGCCCCGCCGGCTGCTGCGCCGAGCCGTCGCCGCGGGCACCCTGTTCGCCATCGACACCGACGCACACGCGCCCGGTCAGCTGGACTGGCAGATCCACGGCTGCGCCCGCGCCGAGGAGTGCCGTGTCCCGGCGGAGCGCGTCATCTCCACCTGGCCGGCCGACAAACTGCTGGCCTGGTCGCGCGCGGGCACGACCCCGGAGCGGGTCCGCTCCGGAGCGGACGGGACGCATCGGCGCGGCCCCGGGACAGGAACGGTGAACCCATGACGGCCACAACCGTGCGCGGCATCGACCACATCGGGGTCACGGTCCCCGATCTGGAGACCGCGACCCTCTTCCTCACCAGGGCGTTCGGCGCCGAGGTGCTCTACGACACCCTGCGCCGCCGGGACGAGCCGCTCGGCGGTCCGGACGTCGAGCGGCGGCTCGGCGTCCCGGCGGGCACCCAGCAGCTGGCGATCCGGATGCTGGCTCTCCCCGGCGACGGTCCGGCCATCGAGCTCTTCGAGTTCCAGGGCCCCCGCCGGGAACCCCCGGTGCTGCCCTGCGACTTCGGCTGGCAGCATGTGGCGCTCTACGCCGACGACCTGGACGCGGCCGTGAGCCACTGTGTGGCCGCGGGCGCCTCACTGCTCGCCGAGGCGCAGCCGCTGCCGGGCCCCGAGGCGGGGGAGCGCAACCGCTTCGCGTATCTGCGCACTCCCTGGGGCAGCACTCTGGAACTCCTCACGTATCCCGACCCTCAGCCCTGGGAACGCACCGCATCGCGTCGGCGCGTGCGCCCCGCCCCGGTCAGCACCGGGACCTGGCCGACGGACCCGGCGCGACCGGGGCCCGGGGCCCTTCATGCGGATCGGATCGGATGAGCGAGCCCTTTGCCCTGCGATGCACCGCACCTGAAGCCGCGCGCCGATCCACCAGGGACTGCGGGAGAGCGCTCAGTTGAGCTCCGCGAGCACCCGCAGGGTGTGCGGGTCCGGCGCCGTCACCAGCAGATCGGTCACCGGCCCCTTGCGCCACAACTCCAGTCGCTCCGCTATCCGTTGCCGGGGTCCGACGAGCGAGATCTCATCGGCGAACGCGTCCGGCACGGCCAGCACCGCCTCCTCCTTGCGCCCTTCGAGGAAGAGCCGCTGGATCCGCCGCGCCTCCTCCTCGAAACCCATGCGCGCCATCAGATCGGCGTGGAAGTTGCGGGCCGCGTGCCCCATCCCGCCGATGTAGAAACCGAGCATCGCCTTCACCGGCAGCAGCCCCTCGGCGACGTCGTCACAGACCCGCGCACGGGCCATCGGCGCGATCATGAACCCGTCAGGCAGGTCCGTGAGCGACGCCTCGTACACATCGGTGCGCAGCGGTGACCAGTACAGCGGCAGCCAGCCGTCGGCGATCCTCGTCGTCTGCGCGATGTTCTTCGGCCCCTCCGCCCCGAGCAGCACCGGGAGCCGGGACCGCAACGGATGGGTGATCGACTTCAGCGGCTTGCCCAGACCGGTGGCGTCGGGACCGTTGTACGGGTGGGAGTGGAAGCGTCCGTCCAGTTCGACGGGGGCCTCGCGGCCGAGCACCTGGCGGATGACGTCGACGTACTCGCGGGTGGCGGTCAGCGGGCTCCTCGGGAACGGCCGCCCGTACCAGCCCTCCACCACCTGCGGCCCGGACAGGCCGAGGCCGAGCATCATCCGGCCGCCGGAGAGATGGTCGAGGGTGAGGGCGTGCATGGCGGTCGCGGTCGGGGTGCGCGCCGCCATCTGCGCGATGCCGGTGCCCAGCCGGATGCGGGAGGTGTGCGCGGCGATCCAGGTCAGCGGGGTGAACGCGTCGGAGCCCCAGGCCTCCGCCGTCCACACCGACCCGTACCCCAGCTCCTCGGCCTGACGGACGAGCTCCAGTTGGGCCGGGTCGGGGCCGCGGCCCCAGTAGCCGAGCGCGAGTCCGAGCCGCATTCCGTCTCCTCCCAAGGAATCTGACGTTGCGTCAGGTCATCGATGCAGGGATGGAGAGTACGACAGCGGCCCTCCGCCCGGAAGGGGCGAGGGGCCGCTGTTCGTGCTGTGGGTGGGCTCAGCCGCGCTGGATGCCCGTGGTGTCCTGGAGCACACCACGACGGCCGTCCTGCGTCTGGGCGATGAGGCTCGCACCGCGCTGCTCCACCGCGAGGTACCAGGTGCCCGGAGCCAGCTCGGCGATCGGCGACGGCGAACCGTCCTCCCCGTACAGCGGGCGGGCCACCGGCACCGCGAACCAGAACGGCGTGAAGCCACCGGACGGCGCGCCGGCCGCCGGGGCCTGCTGCGGCGCCGGCTGACCCGCCTGGGGCTGACCGGCCTGCGGCTGGGCGCCGTACGGCTGCTGCTGACCCGGCTGGCCGCCGTACGGCTGCTGCTGGGCGCCGGGGTAGCCGTACCCCTGGCCGGGCTGCGGCTGGCCGCCGTACGGCGACTGCACGGCCTGCGGGCGCGGGGCGCCCATCAGCGGAGCCTTGAGCGCGGGAATCAGCGGAGTCCCGACCGTGCCGACCGCGAGCACGGCCGTACCCAGCAGGCCGAGGATCAGGCCGGCGCCCGCGTTGCTGGCGTCGATGGTCGACCAGAACGCCGTCCACAGAGTGAAGACGCTGAAAGCGGCCCCGAGTTGGCCGAGCTCGAAACCGAGGACCTTGCGGGCCGGCAGGGTACGGCTCACCACGACCAGCGCCGCGGCGATGATGCCGCCCAGGTAGATGCTCATGAGGGCCGCGAGCGAGTCCCAGGCGTTCGGGGCCGAGTAGCCGGAGCAGTTGAGGCCCGAGGGGCATTCGTAACCGTAGAGGTGGAGGAAAGAGGCGATGAACAGCACCACCGCTGCTCCGATCACCACGCCGTCGCCTCGAGTGAGGGAGCGCATATTCACGTAAAGATCCTTAGTCGGTCGTCTCGTCGGGGTGGTCGTCGCTGCCGCCCGCCGGGGTACGGCGGGCACGGCGCAAGGCTCGGGGGTGGCTCCCCATCGTACGGATGAATCTATCGTCTGCCCGGCAGGGTTGTGTCCCTGCCCGGACCCTGGACGCACTTCCCCCCAATTTCGCCGCAGAACTACCTCTTGTTACCCCTTGAGGTAGCTGCTGATGCCATCGGCAATGCCCTGTGCGGCCTTCTGGCGCCAGTTCGCGTTGGTGAGCAGAGCGGCGTCCTTCGGATCACGCATATTGCCGCATTCGATGAACACTTTGGGCACGGTCGACAAATTAAGTCCGCCCAGATCCTTGCGGATGTCCAACCCGGTATTGCCGCCGATGTAATTGGAAGGCGCACTTCCGGTATCGCGGACGAAGAGACCGGCGATCCGGGTGCCGAGATCGCGGGACGGCTCGACGATCTTCGTGGTGTCCGCCTTCCCGTCCCGCACGGGCCCGGGGAGGATCACATGGAAGCCGCGGTTGCCGGCCGCGGAACCGTCCGCGTGCACCGACACCACCGCGTCGGCCTTGGCCTCGTTGCCGATTCGGGCCCGCTCGTCGACACACGGGCCGTACGGACGGTCGTTGTCGTACGTCAGCACGACGTGCGCGCCCTGCGCTTCGAGGAGCGTGCGCAGCCGGTGCGACACATCGAGGGTGAACTCGCCTTCCGGATAGCCGGAGTTGGTCGAGGTTCCGGTGGTGTCGCATTCCTTGTACGTGGTGCCGATGTCGACCTGGCGGCTGATCTCGCGGGTGTGCAGACGGTTGTTCGGGTTGTGTCCGGGGTCGATGACGACGGTCCTGCCCGACAGCGGCCCCGAGGCCTGGCGGCCCGGAGACTTCGAGGGCTTCGCGGGCGGGGTGGGGGAGGCGGACGTCCTCCCCGGCGCCGGGGCGCTCCTCGACGGTGAGGCCGGCGGCGCCGCGGAGGTGGCGCCGCCGCCCTGCCGGGGCTCGGCCCGCGCTCCGCCGTCGTCGCCCGCGCCGCAGCCCGCGGCGGTCAGGCAGACGGCGGCGAGCACGGCGGCGGCGAGCAGGGGCCGGCGGCGCAGGGTGGGGGGAACGCTCTCGTCGTACGGCACCCGGCGATGCTATCGGGGCGCCTTCGGCCGACCGGCCCGGATTCCCGCACCCGTGCCCCGTCCCCGTACCCGACCGGGCTCAGATCCCCGTTCCGGTACGCCTCAGAACGCGCAGCGAATCCGTGGCCGAGACCTCGGTGAACGCGCCGGAGGCCAGCGCCCGCAGATAGATCCGGTACGGGGCCTGGCCGCCGTGCGCCGGGTCCGGGAACACGTCGTGGATCAACAGCAGCCCGCCCTCGGCGACATGCGGCGCCCAGCCCTCGTAGTCACCGCCCGCGTGCTCGTCGGTGTGCCCGCCGTCGATGAAGACGAAGCCGAGCTTCCCGCCCCAGACGGCGGCGACCTGCGGAGAGCGCCCGACCAGGGCCACGACGTGGTCTTCGAGACCCGCCGCGTGCAGGGTCCGGCGGAACGTCGGCAGCGTGTCCATCCGGCCGACCTCCGGGTCCACGACGGTCGGGTCGTGGTACTCCCAGCCCGGCTGCTGCTCCTCGCTGCCGCGGTGGTGATCGACGGTGAGGGCCGTCACACCGGCCGCGCGGGCGACATCGGCGAGCAGGATGGTGGAGCGTCCGCAGTACGTCCCGACCTCAAGGACCGGCAGTCCCAGGGCGGCGGCCTCGACGGCGGCCCGGTACAGCGCGAGTCCCTCGACCACCGGCATGAAGCCCTTGGCGGCCTGGAAGGCGGCGAGAATCTCCGGCGACGGCTCGGCGACGGACTCGACGGGCACGGGTTCCTCCTGGTGGGGACGGTTCTGCGGGTACGCGTTCGACGGCGCCCCCATCGTGCCGTACACCCCCGCCGAGGACATGGGCGGGGGCGTACGAGGGGTGAGCCCGGCGCGGGTCGCACCCCGACGGCCTATCGGTTGTGGAGCACCTGCGGTCGTGTGACGGGGACGACGGTGAGCAGGTCGTCCAGCCCCTTGAAATCGTCGGGATTCGTAGTGAAGAGCGGAAGCTCCTCGGCGATGGCGATGGACGCGATCATCAAGTGCCTCGTCCGACCGGCCCAGCTGAGGGCGGGCGAGGACCCCCTTCCTCTGCCCCTCAAGCAGGCGGCGGCCAGGTCGTATGCTCCCGCTCGACTACTGCGGCCTTCGCAACAGCGTCCACGTCGGGCCATCCGGCGCGCGGTACCAGGCGTGCTGGCTGTCCGGGGTGACTGTGAGCCCGAAGTCCTCGCGGGCGGGGGCGCCCTGCGGGAACATCGAGGCCAGCTCCTCCACCGTGTCCCAGAGCCGACGAGCGCCGATTTGCCGGACGTTTCCCCCGACGTGGGCTGTGGCCGTTGAGCCGTCGCCCGTCCACAGTCCCACACCGGTCAGGTTCCCCTCGTCGTCACGCCAGGAACACGAGTGGTATCCGGGGAGCGCGAGCGACAGCGGGAACCTCAGCCGGTCGAGCACGTCCTCGGCCGGAACCGCGGTCTTCTCGACAGGCCGAACGTCCAGGCCGCGAAGGCGGGCTTCGTTCCGGGTGTACGGCGTGGCATGAAGAACGCGGGCGTAGGGAGGAACCGTCCAGCCGCCTCGCCCTTGTCCGAGGCGACCACCCTCGCCACACCGAAGCCGATGGGGGCGACGATCACCGCGCCTTCTTGAACCTGGGCGAGGAGCGGGGGCGGGATGCACCGGAGCCCGGCCGTAGCGATGATGCGGTCATATGGCGCGCGGGCCGGGTAGCCCTCGGCGCCGTCTCCGGCGTACACGAGCGGGTGGAGTCGGCTTTGGGCCAGCCGCTTGCGGGCGAGTTGCACCAGTTCGGGATCGACGTCCGCACTCACCACGTTGTCACTGCCCAGGCGCGATGCGAGCAGAGCCGCGTTGTAGCCGGTACCGGTGCCCAGCTCGTACACCGTGTCGCCGGCCTTCACATTCAGAGCGTCGAGCATGGCCAGCATCAGCCGGGGTTCACTCGACGACGAGGTGGGGACACCATGTTCGTCAAGTTGCGTCGTCAAGGCCGTGTCCGCATACACGGTCTCCAGATAGCCGGGATCGGCGGCAGACACTTCATTCCATTGCCCCCGCCCGTCCTGTCTGTGGAACGTGGGGACGAAGCGCTCCCGTGGCACGTCGGCGAACGCGGCCAGCCAGGGGCTTGAGTGCCCCTCGCCGAGAGCGGCGACGAACCTCGCACGCAGTTCGGCCGCGGCGATGTTGTTCGGTGGACTCATGCGATGGCCCCTTGCAGGTAGTCAGCGTGTGCCGCTGCGATGGGCGACCCGGTGCGATTCTCGACCCACGACCAGGTTCCGGCCGGATTGTTCTCGAAGAACACCCATTCGTCCTCGGGGGTTACGGCCAAGTCGAACGAGCCGAAGACGATTCCGTACGAGGCCATGAAGCGGCGAACAGCCGTCGCCACCCTCTCCGGCACGGTGGTCGTGCCGTATTCGATCGACTCGTAGTCCGTTCGCCAGTCCGTGCGCGCCTTCTCGGACGTGCCGACGAGGGTGCCCGCGAACATGTTCCCGTCCAGGCCGACGAGGCGTACTTCGTACTGCTTCGGGATGGCTTCCTGTACGTAGTGGGCGGTCAGGCGGAGGGAGTCGTCGAATTCGGCGGCGTCAATCCGGTGGGTCGCGACCATCAACTCCCGCCCTGTGCCCGTGTTCAGACGACCGCCGAGCACGGGCTTGCAGATCAGTGGGGCGTTCAGTCGCGCGGCGAACGCGCGGGCCGCGTCCGGGTCGTTCGTGATGATGCTGTCGGGCACGCGAAGTCCCGCGCGCGTGGCCGCGACGAGTTGTTGCGGCTTGTGAACGGCGATGCGGTCGGAGTGCGGGTTGTTGATCCAGCGGACAGGGAGTGCGGACAGAAGGTTCAGCATTGCGGCGTCCGCCTGGTTCCGCGCCCAGGTCGCGTACGGCTCAGTCACGGTGTCGGCGATGACGGGACGTCCGGGCCGCCTGTAGTACACGGCCCGGACGTTCTCCAGCCGCACCGATCGGTGCCCGTCGTCCAGCGTTCCTTCCCACCCCGCGTCCGCCGACTTGTGCCGGGCTGTCACGGATACCTTCTGCGGGAAGTCGGCGGAGTCGAAACGCATCACTGGGACGCCCCGCTGATTCAGCTGGTCCACCACCATGTCGGCGGAGGCGTCGAGCTGTTCGGCGACGACGAGCACGGGTCGGGCGGCTGCCATCAGGAAGCCGGTGCGAGGTAGGGGTCGGTCACGTCGTCGCCCTTGCCGTCCAGGTTCGTGTCCGTGGTCGAGGCGGCGTGGTCGGCGGTGTGCCAGGGCATTCCGTCGGCCTGGACGTTGAGCTGGCGGTCCTCGTCCCAGACGACTCCCGCGACGGACGTGGTGACGAGGCACGGAAGATCGGCCGCGCGGGCGGCGAACGGGATCGTTGCTGTGGTCATGGGGTCTCTCCTTCGATGGTTTCCGCCTCGTCGGCGTTCGCCCGACGAGGACGTGCGACACCTGCCCGGTCGTTGGCGGTCTTCCGCTCGGCCGGTGTCGGACAGTGGTCTTTGCCGGGCCCACGCTCGGGTGCGGTGCTCAGGGCGCCCACCAGGTCGTGGACTTCGGGCACTGATCGCCGCGTCACCGCAACACCGCCACGACGAGCGAGCCCCCGAGGACGGTGAGGCAGACGATGTACGCGATCTGCCGGTGGAGTTCGGTCACGTCCGGTTCCCGTTCCCGGGTGGCATGGCCTCGCGGTGAGGTGCGGGGCCGACGAGGGCCGGGCGGGCCTCGACGTGTGCGTCGCCGTCGGGCGGCGCGCCCGGTGGCGAACAGGTGAGAAGGGGAGCGGCGTCGACCGTCTCCGTCCGTTTCCGGTGCTCGGTGACCAGCCATCGCAGCATCCGGGCGAGGTCGCGCAGGTACTGGTAGGCGCTGAAGACGAGGACGCCGTCTCCCGGTGCGGAGGCGAGGAGCTGGTCAACCTTCCACCGGGCGGAGCACGTTGCGGTGGTCTGTTCGCGGTCGAGTACCGCTTCGGCGAAGAGGCTGATGCGTCCACGCAGTTCGGCCGTCCACGTGTCGATCTCCCGGCGCGTGGTGGTGCCGAGTCGGAGTTCGAGGGCGGCATCGGCGGTTTGAGTCGCGGTTTCGACGTCCAAGGGGAGGTCGGCAGTGTCGAGGGCGACGGCTTTCGCGGCCGGTCCCGACGGCCGACTTGGCGTGGGGTCTGTCATGGGGGACTCCTGGCCCTGGGATGGGGCGTGGGGCGCACGGGCGCGGCGATCCGTGGCCGATCGGTCGCTTGGTGCGCTCATCTGGCAACTGACAGTAAGAGTCGCGCAGCTCTTTGCCGCCTCCAACTGGGCAGCGAGCTACGTCAGTTACGCGTCGCCATCGGCTTGAAGTCCACTCAGGTGGTCAAGCAGCTCATCTGGAGCCCGTCCAAACTCACCCGACTGGAGTCCGGAGAGAACGCCTCCGTCGAGACGAGTGACGTGATGGCTCTATGTGAGATCTACGGCGCCGACCGGGAAAAGCGTGCATTGCTCGTGGGGTACGCGGCAGTCACCAAGACCAAGCAGGACTGGTGGCAGTCGCCGGAGTATCGGCCAGTCATCGGACCCCAGTTCAAGGCGTTCCTCGGTCTGGAAGCGACAGCGAGCGTGCTTCAGACGTACGAGTCGGAGTTCGTGTCCGGACTGCTTCAGACCGAGGCGTACGTCCGAGTCATCCATCAGCGGGCTCATCAAGGTCTTGGCGCGGACGAGGTGGACAAGCTCGTCGCGGTGCGTGTGACGCGGCAGGAGGTGCTGCGGCGGGAGGTCGCACCGCTCAAATTCACGGCCATCGTCAACGAGGCCGTCCTGCGCAGGCAGGTGGGTTCTCGGTCTGTCATGCGTGACCAGCTCCGCCACATCGCCGAGCTGGCGGACTCGATGCCGAACGTACGAGTGCAGGTCATTCCCTTCAAGCTGGGTGCGCACTCCGGGATGAACGGGCCGTTCGTCGTCCTGCACTTCCCGGACCGAGCGGTCCTCAAGCCGATCGTCTACTTGGAGAACCTGGCAGACGCGTGGGTCACAAGGCGAGAGGACAGCGTCGAGCGCTACGGCGAGGCGTTCACCGACCTATCCGCACTTGCTCCTGGACCGCAGGAGTCCTTGAGTATGATCCAGACGGCAATCAAGGAGCTATGAACACCCATGAGCATCACGGCTGAGACCCTGCGCGGAGCCGACTGGTTCAAGTCGAGCTACAGCAATGACCAGGGCGGTAACTGTGTCGAGGGCGCCCGGCTCGACGGGCACCGGATGGCCGTCCGTGACTCCAAGGACCCGGAGCAGGGCGTTTGCGTCTTCCCGGTCGCTGCCTGGCTGGCGTTCGTCGACGGGGTAGAGGCCGTCGGCACCGTTGCCTGACGGCGACTGAACGGAGGTCCCTGCCAGGAGGTCGGCAGGGACCTTTGCCGTGTGCCGTGGCGGGCGGAACGGGCGAGGGGTGAAGGTCCGCCCCGTGCAGGACGGTGTCCACCGGTAAAACCCTTCGACGCGTCGCGCGGCGGTCCGGCACCCTGCCCGCCATGGACGCACCCCGTTTTCTTCCCGGCCTGGAGCTCTGCCGCCGCTTCTGCTTCGAAGCCGTACGTCCAGTACTGGAGGAGGCGGCCCCCGGACTGGTGCACTCCGCCGCTCGCATCGGCAGCGGTTCGGAGGTCCTCGGATTCGACACGGCCCGCTCCGCGGACCATGACTGGGGCCCCCGCGTTCAGCTCTTCCTGAGCCCGCAGGACGTCACCCGTCACGGCGCACGGATCAGTGACCTGCTCTCCGAGCGCCTGCCGAAGACCTTCTGCGGCTACCCGACCCACTTCGCTTCCACCGGTGAAGGGGGCGTCGCCGTCATGCAGGCGACCGACGGGCCCGTCCGCCACCGGGTCGAGATCACCGACCCGGCCGCCTGGTTCGTCGCGCGGCTCGGCTTCGACCCGGGGGAGGACATCACCCCGGCGGACTGGCTGGCCACCCCCACCCAGCGACTTGCCGAGGTGACCGCCGGGGCCGTCTTCCACGACGGGCTCGGGCGGCTCGCCCCGGCCCGCGCCGCCCTCGACTGGTATCCCCACGACCTCTGGCTCCACCTGCTGGCCTGCCAGTGGCAGCGGATCTCCCAGGAGGAAGCCTTCGTGGGCCGCTGCGGTGAAGTGGGCGACGAACTCGGCTCCGCCGTCGTCGCCGCCCGGCTGGTGCGCGATCTGATGCGGCTCTGTCTGCTGATGGACCGCCGCTATCCGCCGTACAGCAAGTGGCTCGGCTCCGCCTTCGCCCGTACGCCCGGGGCGTCCGCCCTCACTCCGCATCTCACCGCCGCCCTCGCCGCCACCGACTGGCGCACCCGCGAACCGCATCTCTGCCGCGCCTACGAGACGGTCGCCGCCCTGCACAACCGGCTCGCCCTCACCGAGCCGGTCGACCGGGCCACCCGGCCGTACCACGACCGGCCGTTCCAGGTGCTGCACGCCGAACGCTTCACCGCCGCCCTGACCGCCCGCATCACCGACCCGGCCGTGCGCGCCCTGCCGGTGTCCGGGGCCGTCGATCAGTTCGTCGACAGCACCGACGTCCTCGGCCGGCCCGAGTCCGCGCAGGCCGTCACCCGGGCCGCGCTCGACACCCCGGGACCCTGAACCCGCCGCACCGGTGGTGTACCGCGACGACGCCGTACGCCCCCGCCGAAGGAATCGGCGGGGGCGTACGAGGGGTGAGCCCGGGTCGGGGCGCCCCTGGCAGGGGTGCGATGTGGAGGTCAGCAGCTCTGCCAGAGTCGGGTCATGACGCGGACGCCGAAGCGCAGTCCCTCCAGCGGGACGCGCTCGTCCACGCCGTGGAAGAGGCGGCCGTAGTCCAGGTCGTGCGGGAGCTTGAGGCCCTTGAAGCCGAAGCAGCGGATGCCGAGGTGGGTGAAGGCCTTGGCGTCGGTGCCGCCGGGGTTGCAGTACGGGACCGGGTGGCCGTCCGGGTCCTCGGCGCGTACCGCCGCGCACATGGCGTCGACCAGCGGCCCGTCGAACGTCGTCTCCATCGCGATGTCGTGGTTGACCCACTCGCGGCTGACCGACGGGAGGAGAAGCTTGTCGATCGTGTCGACCAGCTCCTGCTCGTGGCCGGGCAGGAAGCGGCCGTCCACCCGGGCGGTCGCCTTTCCGGGGATGACGTTGGTCTGGTAGCCCGCGTCGAACATGGTGGGGTTGGCGGAGTTGCGGAGCACCACCTGCATGAAGTCGGAGACCGGGCCCAGCCGCTCCAGGCTGCCCTCGATGTCGTTCTCGTCGAACTCGACACCGTAGAGGCGGGCGGCCTCTTCGAGCAGGGCGCGGACCGGTTCGATCAGACGGATCGGGAAGGTCTCGCGGCCGATGCGGGCCAGGGACTCGGCGAGGTCGGTGACCGCGTTCTCGTCGTTGGGGGACGAGCCGTGGCCGGCCCGCCCGGTGGCGGTGAGCTCCATCCAGGCCATGCCGCGCTGGGCGTTCTCGATCGGGTAGAGGCGACGGGTGTCGTCGATGGCGAAGGAGAAGCCGCCGCCCTCGCCGATCGCCTCGGTGACCCCGGAGAAGAGCTCGGGACGGTGCTCGACCAGCCAGTGGGCGCCGAACTTGCCGCCCGCCTCCTCGTCGGCGAGGAAGGCGAGGACCAGGTCGCGGGACGGCTTGATGCCGGTACGGGCGAAGTGGCGGGCGGTGGCCAGCATGACGGCCACCGTGTCCTTCATGTCGATCGCGCCGCGGCCCCAGAGGTAGCCGTCGCGGATCTCGCCGGAGAACGGCGGGACCTGCCACTCGGAGGCGTCGGCGGGAACCACGTCCAAGTGGCCGTGGACCAGGAGGGCGCCGCGCCCGGAGTCGCTGCCCGCGATGCGCGCGACGACGCTGGCCCGGCCGGGCGCCGACTCGACCAGTTCGGAGTCGATGCCCACCTCGGCGAGGCGGCTCACCACCCAGTCGGCGCTCGCGCGCTCGTCGCTGGTGGGGTTGGAGGTGTCGAACCTGATCAGCTCGGCGCAGAGTTCGATGACCTCTTCCTGCGCCTCGTCGGAGGCCGGGACGAACGAGGCGGTGGGGTCGGGGGTGGTCATGCTGCTCCCACAGTGGTTGTCGCACGGGCGGCGGGGGCGTCCTCGTCGTCCAGGGTGGAGGTGCCGTACGGCCTCACCCAGCCCAGCAGGCCGAGGACGCTGTACAGGATGAAGGCGGTGGCCAGCGAGTTCAGGGCCGGGATGCCGCCCTCGTAGAACTTGCCGACGCAGAACGCCGCGATCCAGATGGCGATGGACATCGGCACCCAGGTCGGCGAGGACTTCGGCAGGGTCTCGGACTCCCGGGTGTCGTCCAGCGGCTTGCGCATCCGCTTCACGACCCAGTACTCGGCCACGATGATGCCGCCGATCGGCGGGATCGCGACGCCGAGGATGGAGAGGAACTCGGTGAAGTGGGTCATGATCCCGACCGCGGACAGGGCCGTGCCGGCGATGCCGAGGACGATCGTGACCGCGCCGCGGTGGATCCGCTTGCCGAAGACGACCTGGAAGAAGTTGACGACGCCGAGCGAGGAGCCGTACAGGTTCCAGTCGTTGATCTTGGCGGTGGACATCAGGACCACGATGACGCCGAAGGCACCGGAGGTGGAGAGCACGATGTGCGACACCTCGTTGCTCTTGACCAGGTGGCCCAGGAGCACACCGGTCATGCCGACGATGTACTCGGAGAGGATCATCGACGAGGCGCTCTGCAGGAAGACGTGCGAGCCCTTCCGGTTGTACCGGGTCATCTCCGGGGCCACGATCGCACCGGTCATGAATCCGCCCGCGATGGCGGTGGCGGCGACGGCGAGCGGAATCGTCTGGCCGGGGGCCGGCGAGTGGATCAGGTCGCTGAGGGAGTGGTCCTTCAGCGTCGAGACGATCGACCAGGCGACCATCGCGAAGAAGAGCGGCGTGACGATCTTGGCGAAGACGGCCATGTACTTGAAGCCGAAGATCACCAGGGCGGTGATGGCGATGCCCGCCAGTACGCACCACATCCAGGACGGGCCGCCGACCAGCGCCGAGACGCTGTTGCCGAAGATCGTGTTCTGGACGCCGAACCAGCCGACCAGGCTGACCGCGATGACGAAACTGACCAGCGCCGAGCCGTTGCGGCCGAAGCCGACCCAGCGGGTCAGCATCGGGGTCGCCAGGCCCTCGCGCATACCGGCCAGACCGATCGCGAAGATCACGATCTCCAGGATCACCGCGCCGAGCGTGAAGGCGAGGAACGCGTTCCCGAAGGTCATGCCGACACCGATGGTGGCGCCGAGGGTGAACTGCGAGATCGAGCCGGACTGGGCCAGCCACTGCAGCAGCATGGACCAGAACCCGAAACGCTTGTCGCGCGGGACGCGGGACAGCGAGTAGTCGTCGCTGCCGATGCTTCTGGCCTCGGGGGCCACGGCCTCGGCCTGCGGGGTGGCTGCCATCAGGACTCCTGGGGTGTGCGGCCGAGGGTCTGCAGGTGCGCCAGCGACCCGTAACGGCTGACGAGGTTGTCGAACTCCACCGCGTCGTGGAAGTCCAGGTGGCCACTGCCGTAGGTCTTGGCGACCTCCACGGCGTAGCGGGCGGCGGACGCGATGTCCGTCTCGTGGCTCGCGCCCGTACCGCAGCCCGGTACCGCGGCGGCCGAGGTGATGGCCAGGCCGACGACCGGAGCGGCCGTCGCGGTGGCGGGCTGCAGGATCGAATTGATGTGGTGTGCACCGTTACCGTACGGGGTGATGTCCTGCGTGGTCACGGGGTACGTGACCAACGGCTCACCGGTCACCACGGCCAGCAGCTCGCCGAGCTGCTCGCTGACCCGCAGCACCCAGCCCTCCTTGACGGTGGGCGACAGGGCGAGGCCCTTGTGGTTGATGATGCGGTTGCCCTTGGTGGTGTCGATGGAGAGCACGGCCTCCATCTCGCCGGTCACCTCGTGGCGGTTCATGGTGGCGATGTCCACGGGCGAGCCCATGAACGGCACCGGGTCGTGCGGCTCGGTCGGCGCGTCCGGGCAGATGTGCGTGGCGACGATCACGTCGCCGGGCAGCACGTCGCCGCGGCGGCGCATGTCGAGCAGCTTGGCGGCGGTGGCGATCGCGGAGACCGCGCCGTCGGCGTCGGAGACCATGCCGGTCACCTCGGGCCGGGCGCCGATTCCGCCGAGCCGGCCCACCACGCCCAGCGTGCGGGCGCTGCCCCCGGACGTACGTCCTTGGGAGCCGGGGATGCGGACCATCACGAAGTCCGTCGAGCCCCGCTCGCCGGTGACCGTGGTGACCTGGGCGGACGATCCCTCGGCCCCGCTCACGGAGTCGAGGTACTCGGCGACCGTCTTGCCATTGACCTGGGGATCGTCCAGCAGCTCGACGATGTCCAGCACGTACTTCAACATGGGGGGCCTTTCTCACTCATCCGGACACCCGGGGCGGCGCAGTCCGGGCACCCGGGCCGAGGCGCTCGACGGGGGAAGCGCGGGGCGGGGTGCTGAGGCAACATTCGGGATCGGATAGCGTTGAACGCAACTGTTTCCCGTTATTTGCAATTCAGGTCTGAATGGTGAGATGACGATGGCGGACTTCGATCTGGACCGGCGCACCCCCGCCGGGGCACTGCAAACCGTCGACCGGGCGCTCCTGGTGCTGCTCGCCTTCGAGCGGACCCGGCCCGACTGGGGCGTCACCGAGGTCGCCGAGGAGTTCGGCTGGGACACCTCGGTGGCCCAGCGGCTGCTCGCCACGCTCGCCGGGCGCGGCTTCCTGGTCTCCGACCCCGCCACCCGGCGCTACCGCATCGGCCCCGCCGTGCTGCGCTTGGGCAGGCTCTGGGAGCGTTCCGGATCACTGGAGCTGCTGGCCGGACCGGTCCTGGAGGAGCTGCGCCGGGTCACCGGCGACACCGTCCTGTTCTGTCTGCCGGACAGCTTCCACATGCGGTGCGTCGCCGCGGAGGAGGGCGAGGCCGGGCCGCTGCGCTACTACCCACTGGTCGGCGAGCTCTACCCGGCGCACGCCGGGGCGACCAGCAAGTCGTACTACGCGTATCTGCCCGACGAGCAGCGCCACCGGCTCTTCCGGGGCCGCCCGATGGCCCGCTTCACCGACCGGACGGTGACCGACCCGGACCGGCTGGAGGAGGAGTTCCTCAAGGTCCGCGCCCAGGGGTACGCCTGGACGGTCGGCGAGTACGACACCGGCATCGCGACCGTCGCCGTACCGGTGTTCCTCGGACGCGAGCCGTACGGGAGCCTCAGCCTCGGCGGCGCCGAGGAACTCTTCCGCGGGGCGCCCGAGGACCGGCTCGACGCCCTGCGCCACGCGGCCCAGCTGCTGGAGCGGCGGCTGACCCAGCCTCCGCAGCGCCCGAAGCCCCGCGCCCGCCGCCCTCGCACCGACCGTTGATCCGGAACAGAACCAAGAACCAGAACAGAACCAAGAACCAGAACAGAACCAAGAGGAACCCCGTGAATCTGCTGCTGCTCTCCAACTCCACCCAGTACGGGCGCGGTTATCTGGAACACGCCCTCGACACCGTCACCGCGTTCCTGCCCTCCGGCGCCCGGCTGGCCTTCGTCCCCTACGCGCTCGCCGACTACACCGCGTACACCACACGCGTCCGCGACGCCCTCGCGCCGTCCGGCATCAGTGTCCGAGGGGTCCACGAGAACGCCGACCCGGTCGCCGAACTCGCCGCGTCCGACGCCGTGTTCATCGGTGGCGGCAACTCCTTCCGGCTGCTGAGCGCCCTGTACCGGACCGGTCTGCGGGACGCCGTGATCGAAGCGGTGCGCGGCGGGCTGCCGTACATGGGAGCCAGCGCGGGGACGAACATGGCGGCGCCCACCCTCCGTACGACCAACGACATGCCCATCGTGCAGCCGCCGTCCTTCGAGACCCTCGGCCTCGTCCCGTTCCAGATCAACCCGCACTATCTGGACCCGGACCCGGAGAGCACCCACAAGGGCGAGACCCGCGAGGAGCGGCTCACCGAGTTCCTGGAGGAGAACGACGTACCGGTGCTCGGCCTGCGCGAGGGTTCCTGGCTGCGGGTCAACGGGCGCCAGGCCCGGGTGCAGGGTGCCCGCCCCGCCCGGCTGTTCACCCGCGGCGCGCTGCCGCAGGAGCTTCCGGCGGGGTCGGACGTCTCTCATCTGCTCGCGGCGACACCGCGGTTCGACGCTCCGGTGCGCTGAGCCCCTTCGTTCGCAGGGCCGGGCCGGGCCGGATCGGCCCGGTCGGCCCGGATCAGGGTGCGGTGCCGGGGCCCGCGAGCCCGGCGTGATCCAGGCGAGGGGCCCCGGCCGTCAGCACCAGATCGGCGTCGACCGGCAGCCCGTTGCCCGGGTAGGCCGCCGGGCGGGCGCGCGGCGCGTACCCGGCGGCCGATCCGGCCAGCACGTAGTTGCCGCCGGACGGGGCGGCCAGCATGTAGTGGCCGTCCTCGTCCGCCACGGTGAGACCGGCCTGCCGGCCCCGGTGGTCGATCAGCGTGACGTTGGCGCGGGCCACCGGCGCACCGTCCGCGTCCAGCACCCGGCCGCGGAAGCCGCCCGAGCCGGTGACGGGGCGGGAGACGGAGCGTGCGGCGGCCGGCGCGTCGTCGTCGCTGCTCGCCAGCAGAGCCGGGCGCATCGCCTCGCGCTGCGACGGCAGGAACGAGGCCAGCACCAGCCCGACCACCACCGCGCCCGTCGCGATCAGGAACGAGATGCGGAACCCCTCCATCGAGGGCAGCGACACCCCGCCCGTCCGCACCGAGGTGTTGGCCAGCACCATGCCGATCACGGCACTGGACACCGACGTGCCGATCGACCGCATCAGGGTGTTCAGACCGTTGGCCGCACCCGTCTCGGACGGATCCACGGCTCCGATGATCAGTGCGGGCAGCGAGGAGTACGCGAGTCCGATACCGGCCCCGAGCACCACCGCGATCACGACCGTCTGCCAGGCGGCGCTCATCAGCCCGAGCCCCGCCCCGTAACCGATCGCGATGATCAGCATGCCGAGCATCAGCGAGACCTTGGGGCCCCGGCGGGCGGACAGCCGGGCGTACAGCGGGGCGACGAACATCATCGTCAGACCCAGCGGCGCCACGCACAGCCCCGCGACCACCATCGACCGGCCGAGCCCGTACCCCGTCGACTCCGGCAGCTGGAGCAGCTGCGGCAGGACGAGCGAGACGGCGTAGAACGCGACCCCGACCATGATCGAGGCGAGGTTGGTGAGCAGCACCTCGCGCCGGGCCGTGGTCCGCAGATCGACCAGCGGGGCCGGGCTGCGCAGTTCGAACAGGCCCCACAGGACGAGGATCACCAGGGCGGCGGCGATCAGTCCGAGCGTGCTGCCCGAGGTCCAGCCCCAGTCACTGCCCTTGGTGACGGGCAGCAGCAGACACACCAGACCCAGGGAGAGGCCGAGCGCGCCGACCAGGTCGAACCGTCCGGGGGCGCGCAGCGTGGTCTCCGGTACGACGAGGACGGTGAGCGCCATCGAGAGCACGCCGAGACCGGCCGCACCGAAGAACAGGGTGTGCCAGTCGGTGTGCTGGGCCACCAGCGCGGCGGCGGGCAGCGCGAGTCCACCGCCCACCCCGATCGAGGAGCTCATCAGCGCCATCGCCGAGCCGAGCTTCTCGCGCGGCAGCTCGTCGCGCATGATGCCGATGCCCAGCGGGATGGCACCCATGGCGAAACCCTGGAGCGCGCGCCCCACGATCATGATCACGAGATCGTCGGTGAAGGCGCATATCAGTGAACCGATCACCATCACGGCGAGACTGGCGAGCAGCATCTTCCGCTTGCCGTAGAGGTCGCCGAGCCGCCCCATGATCGGGGTCGCGACGGCCCCCGCGAGCAGGGTCGCGGTCATCACCCAGGTGGCGTTGGACGGATCGGTGCGCAGAAGGGCGGGCAGGTCCTTGATGACGGGGACGAGCAGGGTCTGCATCACCGCGACGGTGATTCCCGCGAAGGCGAGTACGGGGACGACCCCGCCGCCCGCCCTGCGCGGCCGCGGATCGGGGAGTTCCCCGCTGTGCTGTTCGTTCGTCGTCTGTGGCATACGTGCGGCCTCCGGGCGGCGTGGTCGAGGGTCTGGAGCGGGGTGCGGGTCCGGCGCGGGCGGCGCCGGCCGCCAAGTATGTGCAGGGTGAAACCTTCCTTGTCGCCGGGGTATTCCGGTGAACGCGGCGCGAACGGGGCACGACGGCGCGAACGAGGCACGGCCGCGCATTCGGCCCGGAGCGTGCGCCGATCCGGCCGCCCCGAACCGCCCCTCCGGCCGTCCCTGGGACCCTCCTTCGGCTGTCATCCGGCGCTGTGCTGACCTTCCGTCAGAATGAAACGTGTTCTACTCTTGCGCCGTTCCAGTGGCTGCGACCGGCGAGGATCCGCATGGGCATCGGAATCACCGAAGAACAGAAGGAGTTGGCGCAGGCCGTACGGGGGTGGCTGGCACGCGCCGTACCGCCGGAGGAGATCCGCAAGCTCCTCGACGCCGACACCCCGGGCGCCCCCGGCGTGCGCCCCGAATACTGGGACGGGCTCGCCGAACAAGGCCTCCTCTCCATCCATCTGCCCGAGGCGTGCGGCGGCGGAGGCGGCCAACTTCTCGATCTGGCCGTGGTCCTGGAGGAAGCCGGCCGGGCCGCGCTCCCCGGCCCGTACCTCGCGAGCGCCCTCGCCTCCGCCGTACTGCACGCGGCGGGCGCGGACGAGCGGGTACGCGACCTCGCGGCCGGTACGCGCATCGGCGCCGTCGCACTCGGCCCCGGCACTCTCACCGCCGTGGAGCACGGGGACGGCCATCTCCTCGACGGCGCGGCCCCGCCGGTCCTCTCCGGCGCCGAAGCCGACCTCCTCCTGATCTCCGCCGAATCGGCCACCGGCACCCTCTGGTTCGCCGTCGACGCCGCCACCGAAGGGCTGACCGCCCGCCCGCACCGCAGCGCCGACCCGACCCGTCCCACGGCCGAGATCCGCGCCGAGGGCGTACTCGTCCCCGCGGAACGCGTCGTACGGACCGACACCGCGCACGTCCGCGACCTCGCCGCCGTCCTCCTCTCCGCCGAAGCGTGCGGAACCGCGGCCAGGGCGCTGCACACCGCGGCCGAATACGCCAAGGTCCGCGAACAGTTCGGCCGCCCCATCGGACAGTTCCAGGGCATCAAGCACCTCTGCGCCGACATGCTCGTACGGGTGGAGCGGGCCCGTGCGCTGGTGTGGGACGGGGCCCGCGCCGCCGACGAGGAGGACCCGGACGTACGGTCCATGGTCGCCGCCCTCGCCGCGTCGGAAGCCCTCGACGCCGCCTACGGCTGCGCCAAGGACTGCGTCCAGATCCTCGGCGGCATCGGCTTCACCTGGGAGCACGACGCCCATCTGTATCTGCGCCGGGCCCTGGTGGCCCGGCAGCTGCTGGGGCCCGGCGACGCCCACCGGCTGCGGGCCGCCCGGCTGGCCGAGGGCGGGGCACGCCGCGAGCTCGTTCTCGAACTCCCCGCCGAGGCCGCCGCCCACCGCGCCGAGGCGCGCGAAGCGGTCGCCACCGCCCGGGGCCTCGACCCGAAGGCCGCCCGCCGCGCCCTCGCGCCCACCGGCCACGCCGCCCCGTACCTCCCCGCCCCCTACGGCCTGGGCGCCGGGCCCGTCCAGCAACTCGCCGTTCAGCGGGAGTTGAAGGCTCAGGGGGTGAAGCTGAGCGATCTCGGGATCGCCACCTGGGTGGTGCCCTCGCTCCTCGCCCACGGGACGCCGGAGCAGCAGGAACGCTATGTGCTGCCCACCCTGCGCGGCGAACTCCTCTGGTGCCAGCTGTTCTCCGAACCGGGCGCGGGCTCCGATCTCGCCTCGCTCCGCACGAGGGCGGAGCGGACCGACGAGGGCTGGCGGATCAACGGGCAGAAGGTGTGGACGAGCGCCGCCCGGTCGGCCGACCACGGCATCCTGCTGGCCAGGACCGACCCGGACGCCCCCAAGCACCGGGGTCTGAGCTACTTCCTCGTCGACATGAAGAACACCGAGGGCATCGACATCCGCCCGCTGAAGGAGATCACCGGCGACTCCCTCTTCAACGAGGTGTACTTCGACGACGTCCTGCTGCCCGCCGACGCCGTCGTCGGCGAGATCGACGACGGCTGGCGGGTCGCCCGCAACACCCTCGGCAACGAACGCGTCCACATGGCCGACCAGATGACCTTCGACACTGGCCTGGAGGCGCTGATCGCCCGCTCCGGCGAACTCGACGGCACGTACCGGGCCCGCATCGGAGCACTCGCCGCCGAGGCCCACGCACTCGCCTGCATCGGACTGCGGACCACCCTGCGGCAGGTGTCCGGCCTGGAACCGGGCGCGGGGGCCTCCGTCCGCAAGCTCGTCCAGACCACCCATCAGCAGAAGGTCGCCGAACTGACCCTCGAACTCCTCGGCCCGGCCGGAGCGGTCGGCGAAGGCGCGGGGGAGCGGGCCGTGCACGGCTTTCTGATGTCCCGCTGTCTGACCATCGCGGGCGGCACCACCCAGGTTCAGCTCAATGTCGTCGCCGAGCGCATCCTCGGCCTCCCGCGCGATTGAAGGGACTTGCCCATGAAGCCGATGAAGCCCACGAAGCCCATGGAGACCACGCGGCCCATGAAGCCGATGAAGCTCATGAAGGCGTACGTCGTCGGTGTCGGCATGACGAAGTTCGAGAAGCCCGAGACCCGCGACTGGCAGTACTGGGACATGGCGAAGGAGGCCGGAACGGCGGCGCTCGCCGATGCCTCGCTCACCTATGAACAGGTCCAGCAGGCCGTCGTCGGCTACTGCTTCCAGGCCTCCACCGCCGGTCAGCGCGCCGTGTACGGACTCGGGCTGACCGGAGTGCCCGTCTACAACGTCAACAACAACTGCGCCACCGGTTCCACCGCGCTGATGATGGCCCGGCAGTTCGTCGAGGGCGGCGGCAGCGACTGCGTCCTCGCGCTCGGTTTCGAGCAGATGGCGCGCGGTGCGCTCGGCGGCGGTGGCGCCGACGGCGGCGCTTCGGACTTCAGGACGTCACCGGTGGCCCGGCACTACGGGATCATGGCCGCCGCCCACGGCTTTGGGATGAGCCCGCCCACTGCCCAGATATTCGGCAACGCGGCCCGGGAGCACATGGAGCGGTACGGGACGACCGAGGCGCAGCTCGCCGCAGTCGGCGCGAAGAACCACCGGCACTCGGTGAACAACCCGTACGCCCAGTTCCAGGACCCGTACACGGTCGAGGAGATCCTCGCCGCGAAGACCATCCACCGGCCGCTGACCAAACTCCAGTGCTCACCCACCTCCGACGGGGCGGCGGCCGCCGTCGTCGTGTCGGAACGCTTCGTCGAGAGCCACGGCCTGGGCGACCGGGCGGTCGAGATCGTCGCCCAGGCCATGACCACCGACACGGACGACTCCTTCGCCTCCGGCACCTGCATCGACGCCGTGGGGCAGCCGATGTCGCGTGCCGCCGCCCAGCAGGTGTACGCAGCCTCGGGGCTCTCGGCCGGCGACCTCGACGTCATCGAGCTGCACGACTGCTTCTCCATCAACGAACTCCTCACCTACGAGGCGCTCGGCCTGTGCGGCGAGGGCGAGTCCGGGAAGCTCGTCGAGTCCGGGGCCACCACGTACGGCGGCCGGTGGGTGATCAACCCGTCCGGCGGGCTGATCTCCAAAGGGCACCCGCTCGGCGCCACCGGAATCGCCCAGGCCGCCGAACTCACCTGGCAGCTCAGGGGGGAGGCACAGGGCAGGCAGGTGGCGGACGCACGGGTCGGCCTGGCGCACAACATCGGGCTCGGCGGGGCGGCGGTGGTGACGCTGCTGCGGCGGTAGTGAGGCGATCAGCGGACATCAGCGGGTGATCGGCGGAGGCAGGCGGGCCGATCGGCGAAGGCCGACGGGGCGATCGGCGCGCGTCCCGCCACGTCGCCGGACCGAGCCGGGGTCGGTCCGAATACCGATGTACCGGCCCCCGAACGGCTGCGAGGACGACCGATGGGCGCCGCGCTCGGTCTCGCCGCGCTCTCCACCGTCGCCGCGGCACGCACCGCGGGCGGCACCGGGTCGGCGGAGCTCACCGCCGGGTACGCGCCGGCGTTCCGCACGGCCGGCACGGTGCTGCTGGGCGGACAGCTGCTGATGGCGCTCCGGCTGCCGCGCCAGCGGTCCGCTCGGCACCGACCCGGACAGGGCCGCCCCGGCCGCCTACAGCCACCCCTGCTGCCGCGCCGCGCGCACCGCCTCCATCCGGTTGCGCGTACCGGTCTTGCCGATCGCCGACGACAGATAGTTCCGCACCGTCGATTCGGACAGATGCAGCTTCGCCGCGATGTCGGCGACCGTCGCCCCGTCCACCGAGGCGTTCAGCGCGTCCCGCTCCCGCGCGGTCAGCGGGCTGGGACCGGCGCTGAGCGCGGCGGCGGCCAGCGCCGGGTCGATGACCGTCTCGCCCCTCAGCACCCGGCGGATCGCGTCGGCGAGCTCCTCGACCGGTCCGTCCTTGACCAGGAACCCCGCCGCCCCGGCCTCCATCGCGCGGCGCAGATAGCCGGGGCGGCCGAACGTGGTGAGGATCAGCACCCGGCAGTCCGGCACCTCCGCGCGCAGATCGGCGGCGGCGTCCAGACCGCTGCGGCCCGGGAGCTCGATGTCCAGGAGCGCCACATCGGGGCGGGACAGCAGGGCGGCGTCCACGATCTCGTCCCCGGCGGCCACCTGGGCCACCACCTCGATGTCCGGCTCCAGACCGAGCAGCAGGGCGAGCGCGCCGCGCATCATGCCCTGGTCCTCGGCGAGGAGGACGCGTACACACTTCGAGGGCCGCCCGCCGGGCATGTCAGTCATACGGCCAGCGTCTCAGACCGGGGGTGTACGGCGGCGAAGGTCGCCATGCCGACGGACCGCTCACCCCGGGGCCCGCTCACCGGCTCCGCGTGCCGGGCAAGGCCGTGGCGTCCGCGGGATCCGTCTCGCCCGGCCCGTCCACCGGCAGTTCGGCGGTGAGTACGAAGCCGCGCTCCGGCCCCGGGCCCGCCTCCAGAAAGCCGCCCGCCGCGGCGAGGCGTTCGGTCAGGCCGGTCAGTCCGGTGCCGCCGATGCCGGGTGTGGCCGGTGCGTCGGGGTCCGGGCCGTAGCCGTCGTCCGTGACCGTCAGCCGGACCCGTTCGGATGTGCCGTCGACCACGAACATGCAGGTGGTGGCGTGGGAGTGGCGTACGACATTGGTGACGGCCTCTCGCACCACCCAGCCCAGCAGCGCTTCCGCCTGTGGGGCGAGCGGCGGTCCGGAGCGGCGGAGCTCCGGTTCGATCCCGGCGGCGGCCAGCGCGGAGCGGGCCCGGTCCAGTTCGGTGGCGAGGCTCCCCTCGCGGTAGCCGGTGACGGCCTCACGGATCTCGGTGAGGGCCTGGCGGCCGACGGACTCGATGTCCGCGACCTGGAGGAGCGCCGCATGCATGTCGCGCGGTGCCAGTCGGCGCGCGGCCTCCGACTTGACCACGATCACGGAGAGCGTGTGGCCCAGCAGATCGTGCAGATCGCGGGAGAACCGCAGCCGCTCCTTCTCGACGGCGGTGCGGGCCAGTTCCTGCCGGGTCGCGCGCAGTTCCATCACGGTCTCCGCGAGGGTGAGGATCGCGGCGGTCACGGCGCCCGAGATGAAGGTGCCGTACCCGATGGTCCACGGGTCGGAGCCGCCGTTCCCGCGCCACACGGCGATGACGGTGGCCACTGCGGCGAGCGAGAGCAGACCGGCGGCCAGCCGCCGGTTGCGCAGGATGGTGCCGCAGGCCAGCGAGAGCAGCGGGAAGAACAGCAGCCAGCTTCCGCCGTAGCCGATCGCGAGCCCGAACGTGACGACGGCCATCGCCGCGAGCAGCCAGTACGACACCGGGCTCTCGCGCTTCCTCTTGTCGAAGCCGCGGAACACCACGGAGATGTAGAGGGAGTTGAAGACGAACAGCCCGAGACCGCCGAGCCAGGGGTTGGGGGCCTCGCCCTGGAAGAGGTTGGAGAAGGAGCCCATGCCCATCAGCAGCCAGGGCAGCAGGGTGTACGGTCCGGGCGGGCCGGGGCGCCGGTTCTCACGCCGCTGTGCGCGCCGTTCCCGGCGCGTACCCGTCCGCCGCCCTGTCCGGTTCCTGAGCATGTCCACTCCTGTCACACGGTCCTCGCGGACCGACGGTACGAGACCACGGCGTACGTACCGAACAGCAGGAGCCACGCGCAGAGCACGGCGATCGTGCCGGCGCCGGGCGCGTGTCCGTCGGTCGTCGCCCAGCCCAGGTCGGCGAACCGGTTGGCGGGGGTGAACCGGCCGATCGAACGCAACCACCCGGGAAGCAGTTCCAGCGGGAACCACAGCCCGCCGACGATCGCGAAACCCATCAGACAGGCCACGTTGACGACCCCGGTGCCCTGCGGAGTGAGCCGGTAGCCGTTGCCGAGGCCGAGCAGGGTGAACGGGAGCGCCCCGATCCACAGCAGCAGCGTCAGGGCGGTCCACTGCCAGGCGGCCAGCCGTACCCCGTTGACCAGTCCGCCGGCCAGCAGCACCGTCAGGATCGTCGGCAGTACGGTCACCGAACCGCTGATCGCCCGGCCCACGACCGCGCGCGAAGGGGCGAGCGGAGTGACCCGCAGCTGCTGCAGCCACCCGAGCGTCTTGTCGGAGGCGACCCCCGTACCGATCGACATGGCGGAACCCAGTGCTCCGTACGCGGCCATGCCGACCATCGAGGCCGTCTTCCAGCCGTCGACACCCCCACCGCCGACGTTGGTGAAGAGCAGGTACATCATCACCGGCATCCCGGTCCCGAAGATCAGGAAGAAACCGTCACGCAGGGTCCGGCGGACCTCCAGCACGATGTAGCGGAACATCACGCGATCTCCCTCTCGGTATCGGTTGCGGGTGCCCCGGCGGCCGGTGCGGTGAGGGCGAGGAAGGCGTCCTCCAGCGTGGCCCGGGAGACCTGGAGGTCACGGATCAGGCCGAGGCGGGCCAGCTCCACGACGGTGGCGTCCGAGTCGTCCGTGTGCAGCAGCGCCCGGTCCCCGGTCACCTCGACGGTGACGACGCCGGGCAGCAGCTCCAGGCCCTCGGTCGGCCGGTCCGCCAGGTCGAAGGAGACGAGGCTGCCGCCGGCCGAGCCCCGGATCGTGTCGCCGCTCCCGTCCGCGACGATCCGGCCCCGGTCGACGACGACGATCCGGTCGGCGTTCTCGTCGGCCTCCTCCAGATAGTGGGTGGAGAACAGGACGGTGTTGCCGCGCCGGGCGTAGGCCCGCATCGACTCCCAGAACGTCCGGCGCGCCTCCACGTCCAGGGCGGCGGTCGGTTCGTCCAGGACGATCAGCTCCGGGTTGCCGGCCAGCGCGACGGCGAAACGGACGCGCTGGGTCTGGCCACCGGAGAGTTTGTCGACGCGCCGGTCCGCGTACCCGGTGACGCCTGCCAGACAGAGCGCCTCGGCCACCGGCATCGGCTGCGGGTAGGTCGAGGCGACGAAGGTGATCAGCTCGCGGACGGTGACCCGCTGGATGGGCCGCCCGTCCTGGAGCATGGCGCCGACCAGGCCGGCCCGGACCGCCTGCTCGGCGGTCCGGCCCAGCACCCGCACACCGCCGGAGTCCGGCTCGTCCAGCCCCAGCAGGAGGGCGATGGTGGTGGACTTGCCCGCGCCGTTGCGGCCGAGCAGGGCGACCGTCTCACCGCGGCCGATGGACAGGTCGATCCCGTCCACGGCCCGTACGGTCCGGCCCGCCCGGCCGAAGGTCTTGACCGCCCCGGTGAGGACCACCGCGGCCGAACTCCCCGTTGTCTGCTTCATGACCACGACGCTACGGAACGGCGCCCGGGGCCCGGCAGGGGTGTGCGTACGGACTTCGCGATGACATATGTCATGGCAAGCAGCGCGCGCCGGGCAACGGATCTGACGCTGCGTCAGCAGCGGTCTTCACAACTGCTGGGTGCTGCGTTATACATGGGGTCATCGGCTAGAACGCGTTCTAGAACGGGGCGTGGCGGCCGGTCCCGCACGACCTCGGTGCGGCCGACGGTGCGGACGGCCGCGCCGAGGTCTTCCCACCATCAAGGAGCGGCTTCCCCATGCCCATTGATGCCGAAAAGGCTGTCGCCGCCGAACCGCGGTCCACCCGGATCAGCTGGGACCACAAGGACGTGCAGCTCTACCACCTGGGGATCGGCGCCGGAGCCGATCCCGACCGGGCCGACCCGGCCACCGACCCCGGCGAACTGCGCTACACCCTGGAGTCACGGCTCCAGGTGCTGCCCTCCTTCGCCACCGTCGCGGGGGCGGGCGCGGGCGTCGTCGGCGGGCTCTCCTCGCCCGGTGTCGACGTCGACCTGGCCGCCGTCCTGCACGGCGGGCAGTCCGTACACGTGCACCGGCCGATCCCCGTGAAGGGCGCCGCCGTACAGACCTCGAAGGTCGCCGCGGTGTACGACAAGGTCAAGGCGGCCGTACTGGTGCTGCGTACCGAAGCCGCCGACGACGAGGGCCTGTTGTGGACGAACGACGCCCAGATCTTCGTCCGGGGCGAGGGCGGCTTCGGCGGTGACCGCGGACCGTCCGAACGGGTCGCCCACCCCGAGGTCGCGCCCGACCACGTGGTGGAGCGGCCGATCCGGCCCGACCAGGCGCTGCTGTACCGGCTCTCCGGGGACTGGAACCCGCTGCACGCCGACCCCGGGTTCGCCCGGCTGGCCGGCTTCGACCGGCCGATCCTGCACGGGCTGTGCACCTACGGCATGACGCTCAAGGCCGTCACCGACACGGTGCTCGGTGGCGACGTGACCCGTATCCGCTCCTACCGCACCCGTTTCGCCGGGGTCGTCTTCCCCGGCGAGACCCTCCGCATCCGGATGTGGACCGGCGAGGACCGCGTCCGGGTCGAGGTGCGGGCCGTCGAGCGGGACGACGCCCCGGTCCTCGGCGACACCGTCGTCGAACACTCCTGAACCAACTCCAAGAGGTCCACAGACCCATGAGGGGAGCCGCACCATGCGCGCAGCCGTACTGCACGAGATCGGCCAGGACAAACTGGAAGTCCTCGACGACGTCGAGGCGGTGGGCTTCGGCCCCGGCAAGGTGAAGCTCCGCATCCGGGCCACCGGACTGTGCCACTCCGATGTCTCCGCGATGAACGGGGTGCTGCCGCAGCCCGCCCCCTTCATCCCGGGCCACGAGGGCGCGGGCGAGGTCGTCGACGTCGGCGACGGCGTCACCGGGCTGAGCGCGGGGGACCGGGTGCTCGTCTGCTGGCTGCCCGCCTGCGGGGCGTGTCCGTCCTGCAAACGCGGCCAGAGCCACCTCTGCCTGGCCGGTTTCATGAACGCCGGGACCCCCAACTTCAAGCGCCCCGGGGGAGAGGTCTTCGGCTTCGCGGGCACCGGCACCTTCACCGAGGAGGTCGTCGTCGGCGCGGGCTGCGCGGTGCCGATCCCCGACGACGTGCCGTTCGAGATCGCCGCGCTGATCGGCTGCGGGGTGACCACCGGGCTGGGGGCGGCCATCAACACCGCACAGGTGGAGGCCGGTTCGTCGGTCGCCGTCATCGGCTGCGGCGGCGTCGGCATCTCCACCATCCAGGGGGCCAGGGTGCGGGGGGCCGCGCAGATCGTGGCCGTCGACCCGGTGGCCGCCCGGCGCGAGGCGGCGCTGCGGTTCGGCGCGACCGAGGCCGTGTCCCCGGACGAACTCACCGACGCCAAGCAGCGGATCACCGCGGGCGAGGGCTTCGACTACGTCTTCGAGGTCGTCGGCAAGTCCGCCACCGCCCGCACGGCGTACGAGAACACCCGGCGCGGCGGCACCCTCTGCATCGTCGGCGCGGGCGCGATGGACGACAACTTCCAGGCCAACATGTTCGAGCTGTTCTTCGACGAGAAGCGGATCCTGCCCTCCATGTACGGGGGAGGGGACGTGCTCCGGTCGTACGAACGGGCCATCGCGCTCTGGCGGGCCGGCCGGATCGACCTGGAATCGATGATCACCCACCGGGTGCGGCTCGACGGCATCAACGACGCCCTCGACCAGATGAGGACCGGCGAGTCGCTGCGTACCTGCATCGAACTCTGATCCCCGCCCCGCTCCCTCCCTGTTCCCACCTGAGAGGACTCCGAGATTCCGATGTCACTTCCCCTGGACGGCATGTCCGCGATCGTCACGGGCGCGGGCCGCGGCCTCGGACGCGCCGAAGCACTGGAGCTGGCGCGGCTCGGCGCGTCCGTCGTCGTCAACGACTACGGACAGCCGGGCCGCGACGGCTCGGGCGAGGCGTCCGCGACCCCGGCCGAGGAAGTCGCCGAGGAGATCCGGGCGGCGGGCGGCCGGGCGGTCGCCCACCTCGGCGACGTCTCCGACCACGACCGGGCCCGCGCCCTGGTGGAGCTGGCCGTCGACACGTACGGAAAGCTCGACATCCTGGTCAACAACGCCGGGATCCTGCGCGACCGGATGATCTTCTCCATGACCGAGGACGAATGGGACTCCGTCATCCGGGTCCACCTCAAGGGCCACTTCAACACCACGCACTTCGCCGCCTCCCACTGGCGCGCCCGCTCCAAGGAGGCCGGCGCCCCGGTCTACGGCCGGATCGTCAACACCTCCTCGGAGGCGTTCCTGGCCGGATCGGCGGGCCAGCCGAACTACGCGGCGGCCAAGGGCGGCATCGTCGGCCTCACCACCTCCACGGCCCTGGCCCTGGCCAAGTACGGCGTCACCGCCAACGTCATCTGCCCGCGGGCCCGCACCCGGATGACCGAGGACGTCTTCGCGGGCTTCCAGGAACCGGCGGACGGCCGGCTCGACGCGCTCGCCCCCGAGCACGTCTCACCACTGGTCGGCTATCTGGCCTCCCCGGCGGCCGCCAAGGTCAACGGGCAACTGCTCGTCGTGCACGGCGGGATGGTCGCGATCGTCGAACGCCCCAAGGTGGCGGCCACGTTCGACTCGTCGAAGGAGACGTTCTCCTTCGACGAGCTGGACGAGCTGATCTCCCCGTACTACGAGGACCGGCCGCAGAACGAGACCTTCGCCGCGGCGGAGGTGCTCGGTCTGAAGCGGGGGTGACCGCGACGGACACGGGTGGGCCCCGGCAGCCGATCGGCTGCCGGGGCCCACCCGTCCCTCGTTGATGTTCCGCGCGGTCAGGCCGCCCGGCCGTCCCCCTCGGAGGGGCGGCGGTGGCGGCCGTGCGGCTGCGCCGCCGCGTCCTCCGTCGACACGCCCCCTCGGTGCTTTCCGGCGCCGCCGGCTTCGGCCCGTTCCGCGTGCGCCACCGGCGGACGCGTCTGGGTCGTGTCGGTTCGGGCTTCAGACATGTGGGAAGTCACCCCGTTGTGATCGCTTATGTGTGTGTCACCAGGGCCGATCACGCCACCGCAACACGGCACGGTCGCCATCGGCGACCGTCGACGACGGCTGCGTAGCCCAGGCCCAGGATTTTAACCAGGCACCGTGCGCCCGGTGAGAGGCGCCTGCGCCAGGGGAATCGGCTTACACACGGGAAGAGCCACCGCGGTGGCGGATGGTTGCATACCGCTTTCCGCGCCCGCCTCCCGCGCCGGCCTTGCGCCGTGTTCCCCGTCCACCGGCGCCTCCAGCAGCGCCACCCCGCACGCCACGTGCTCGTCGGCGTACGGAAGTCTGAGCACGCCGTCCCGGGTCCACACCCCGTGACCGGCCTGCCACCCCTCGGGGGCGGCGAGTTGATGCAGCCGGCGCCCCGCGGGCCGCCACACCCCGAGCCAGCTGCCCGCCGCCCCGTCGATCCGCAGGGCCACCGCGCAGCTCTCCGGCATCAGGGTCTGCCCCGGCTGTACGGCGAACGGCGTCACCGCGACATCCGCCGGGCGCAGACACTCCGGGAATCGCACCGGCAGGCAGCTGCCCAGCACCCCCCACCCGAGCCGGTCGTGCCCCGGCGCGTCCGAGCGGATCAGCAGCAGCCCGCTGTCCGCGTCGGCCAGCAGCAGCCGGTCGTCGCTGTCCGGTGCGATCTGCAGCAGCGGCGTCACCTCGCCACCCCGCTCCAGGTCCACGGCGACCGCCTTGACCGGACCGCCGCCCGGCATCTCCCGGTCCAGCGCCAGCATCCGCCCCGCCCGGTCCAGCCAGACCCCGCCGGAGCAGCGACCCGGCACTTCCGCGACCCGCTCGGGGCCGCAGGCGCCGCCCGCCACCTGCCAGACGGCGGTGGAGTGCGCACCGACCGACAGGGCGTACGCGCTCACGCCGTCCGGCGACGGCGGCAACAGGGTCGGATTCGCGCATCCGACGGCGCCGAGGGGCAGTTCACCGGTACCGGGGCCGGTCGGATAGAGCAGCGAGAAGGCGTGCCGGTCCGCGACCCGGCGCCGGATCAGCACCCGTCCGTCGGCCAGCGGCAGTACCTCGGAGTCCGGCTCCTCCGGCTGGTCCAGGGGGAGCGGTACGGCGTACGGCTCGGGGCCGTCGAGCGTCCAGCGCTCCACGAACCACGCCTGGGCGGCCTCGCCGGACGGCTCGGTGGCGACAGTGCGCAGGGCGAGCCGGGCCGCGTACGAACCGTCGGCGGCGATCGTGAACGAGGGCGGGGCGAGGGCCGCCCCGCAGGGCGTACCGGATCCGCCCCGCGCACCGGCCGCGGCGGCCTGCTCGGGCGGGATCTCCGTCCCGCCCGTCCCGACCGGCTCGTTGTCCGGCTCGTCGTCCGCCAGGGCCGCGTCTCCGGCAGCCCCGGCCGGCCCCTCGGTCCCGTTCTCGATGGCACAGGCAGTCATGGACGGGTCACCTCCGGCAACCGAAGCTAGTTTTCGCACTTCCTGCCGAACAACACGAGACCTGTCTCTTCACACATAAGGGTGGTGATGGCTGGATTCGCCTGAGGGGGAGGGGGTGCCTGTGCTGGCCACCAAGCGGGTGACTAAGGTTAGGCATCCCTAAGCAATAGCTGTGTGACCTTCGACTGGAGCCTGTGATGTCCCTTCGTCGCCGCGGTACTGCCGCAGTCGGCCTGGCGGTGGCTGCCGCCCTTTCCCTCTCGGCCTGCGGGAGCGACGGCGGGGGCTCGGCCGGCTCGGCCGGGTCCGAGGGCGGCGGTGACAAGAAGGCGGCCGTCGCGACGGGTGGCAAGGACTTCGGTGACGCCGCGAAGAAGACGGCGGAGTACGGAACGGACGCCAAGGCGGGCCAGTTCCCCCGGACCCTCACCCACGCCATGGGCAGGACCGAGATCAAGTCCGCCCCCAAGCGCGTCGTCGTGCTGGATGTCGGCGAGTTCGACAACGTGGTCTCGCTGGGCGTCAAGCCGGTCGGCTACGCCCCCTCCGAGGGCGACGCGGCCATTCCCTCGTACCTGAAGAAGGACGCGGGCAACCCCAAGAACGTCGGCACGATCAACAACCTCAACCTTGAGGCGATCGCCCGCCTGAAGCCCGACCTGATCCTCGGCAGCCAGTTGCGCGCCGCCGACAAGTACGACGCCCTCTCCAAGATCGCGCCGACCGTGTTCTCCATCCGTCCGGGCTTCACCTGGAAGCAGAACTACCTCCTCAACGCGGCGGCACTGGACAAGACCGCCAAGGCGAAGAGCGAGCTCGCCGCCTACGAGGCGAAGGCCAAGAAGCTCGGCGAGGACATCGGCCCGAACAAGCCGACCATCTCCATGGTCCGCTACCTGCCGGACCGGATCCGGCTCTACGCCAAGGCGTCCTTCATCGGCACGATCCTGGAGGACGTCGGTCTGCCGCGGCCCAAGAACCAGCAGATCGACGACCTCGCGGCGGAGATCAGCCCGGAGAAGATCGACGAGGCCGACGCCGACTGGATCTTCACCGGCGTCTACGGGGACGTGAAGGCCACCAAGCGCGACACCACCCAGTCCAACCCGCTGTGGAAGAACCTCAAGGCGGTCAAGGACGGTCAGGCCAAGGACGTCTCCGACGAGACCTGGTACCTCGGGCTCGGTGTCACGGCGGCGAATCTCGTCCTCGACGACCTCCGCGCCGACCTCGTGAAGTAACGATTCCCCCGTTCCTGTCGTCGGGCCGCCCGTCGGCCGCGCGCCCCTCGGCGCGCACGCTCGCGCCTCCCCGCGCCTCCGCTCGTGGCGCCGGGCGCCGCGCGGCCGTCCGCCGGGCGACGGCGCCGCCCGACGGCAGGAACCGGCGGACCCGTCGGCCCGTCCGCACGGGTCGCCGAGGCCATGGGCGACGGGGCACCGGGGGCAGGTAGCCTTTTCCTTGTGCCCCGTCTGTCTGAAGTCCTCGCCGAGCTCGACGCTCTCTGGCCGCCCGAGCGGGCCGAAGGATGGGACGCGGTCGGCACCGTCTGCGGAGACCCCGGTTCCGAGGTGGACCGCGTGCTCTTCGCCGTCGACCCCGTCCAGGAGATCGTCGACGAGGCGCTCAGGCTCGGCGCCCAGCTGATCGTCACCCACCACCCGCTCTATCTGCGGGGTACGACGACGGTCGCGGCCGATACCTTCAAGGGCCGGGTCGTGCACACCCTCATCAAGCACGATGTCGCGCTGCACGTCGCCCACACCAACGCCGACACCGCCGATCCGGGTGTCTCCGACGCCCTCGCCGGCGCGCTCGACCTGCGCGTGGAGGGGCCCCTCGTACCGGACCCGGCCGACCTCAAGGGCCGTCGCGGCCTCGGCCGGATCTGTGTGCTCGACCACCCCGAGAGCCTGGCCGACTTCGCCGCCCGCGCCGCCGCGCGGCTGCCCGCCACCGCGCAGGGCATCCGGCTCGCGGGCGACCCGACGGCGACGGTGCGCACCGTTGCGGTGAGCGGCGGCTCCGGCGACAGCCTCTTCGACGCGGTGCGCGCGGCGGGCGTCGACGCCTTCCTCACCGCCGACCTGCGCCACCACCCGGCCTCCGAAGCCATCCAGCACTCCCCGCTCGGCCTGGTCGACGCCGCGCACTGGGCCACCGAATGGCCCTGGTGCGAACAGGCCGCGGCGCAGCTCGACGCGATTTCCGACCGCCATGGATGGGGCCTTCGGGTTCATGTCTCGCAGCAGGTCACCGACCCCTGGACCACCACCACCCACCACTCTTCTGGAGCCCCCAACTGAACGCCGCGCCCGCCGACCAGATCCGACTCCTCGACGTCCAGGCCCTCGACGTACGTCTGTCGCAGCTTGCGCACCGGCGCAAGTCGCTGCCCGAGCACACCGAGATCGAGACGCTCACGAGCGATCTCGCGCAACTGCGCGACCTGCTGGTCGCCTCGCAGACCGAGGAGAGCGACACCGCCCGCGAGCAGACGAAGGCGGAGCAGGACGTCGACCAGGTGCGCCAGCGCGCCGCCCGCGACCAGCAGCGCCTCGACTCGGGCGCGGTCACCTCCCCGAAGGACCTGGAGAGTCTCCAGCGCGAGATCGCCTCACTGGCCAAGCGCCAGGGCGACCTGGAGGACGTCGTCCTCGAAGTGATGGAGCGCCGCGAGTCCGCCCAGGAGCGCGTCGCCGAACTGTCCGGCCGGGTCTCCGCCGTCCAGGCCAAGGCCGACGACGCGACCGCCCGCCGCGATGCCGCGACCAAGGCGCTCGACGAGGAGGCCGCGACCGTCACCAGGGAGCGCGAGCTCGTCGCGGGTTCCGTCCCCGCGGACCTGCTGAAGCTGTACGACAAGCTCCGCGTCCAGCAGGGCGGGGTCGGCGCCGCCCGCCTCTACCAGCGCCGCTGCGAGGGCTGCCGTCTCGAACTGAACATCACCGAGGTCAACGACGTGAAGGCGGCCTCCCCGGACACCGTCCTGCGCTGCGAGAACTGCCGCCGCATCCTGGTCCGTACAGCGGAGTCGGGCCTGTAATGACCCAGCCGCGCGAGCTCGTCGTCGAGGCCGACGGCGGTTCCCGGGGAAATCCCGGGCCCGCCGGTTACGGAGCGGTCGTCATCGACCCGGTGACGGGGGAGACCCTTGCCGAGGCCGCCGAGTACATCGGCGTCGCGACGAACAACGTCGCCGAGTACAAGGGCCTCATCGCGGGCCTGAAGGCGGCGAAGGCGCTGGTGCCGGACGCCTCGGCGGACGGTGCGCTGCGGGTGCGGGTACGGATGGACTCCAAGCTGGTCGTGGAGCAGATGTCGGGCCGCTGGAAGATCAAGCATCCCGACATGAAGCCGCTCGCGGCCCAGGCAGCCAGGATCCTGCCGGCCTCCGCCGTCACGTACGAGTGGATCCCGCGCGAGCAGAACAAGCACGCGGACCGGCTGGCCAACGAGGCGATGGACGCCGGCAAGCGCGGCAAGCAGTGGGAGCCGTCGTCGTCGACGGCCGCCCTCGACACCCCCCGGCCCTCGACGACCGCCGTCCTGCCGCCCGTCTCCGGCCCGCCCGGTGACGCGGCGGCGGGCGCGGCCAGGGCCCGTGCGGCACTGTCCTCCCGCCCGGGAGCCGGACCGGCGGCGGAACCGGCCGCGGCAGCCGCGTCCCCGTCCGCCCCTCAGCTGGGCTGGGGTGCGACGCCCGATCTCGGAGCGCCCGCCACCTTCGTACTGCTCCGGCACGGCGAGACGGCTCTCACCCCCGAGAAGCGGTTCTCCGGCAGCGGCGGCAGCGACCCCGAACTCTCGGCGGCCGGCCGGCACCAGGCCGAACTCGTCGCCCGGTCGCTGGCCGCCCGGGGCACGATCGAGGAGATCGTCAGCTCCCCCCTGCGGCGCTGCCGCGAGACGGCGGCGGCGGTGGCGTCCCGGCTCGGTCTGGAGGTCCGGATCGAGGAAGGCCTGCGCGAGACGGACTTCGGCGCCTGGGAGGGGCTGACGTTCGCCGAGGTGCGTGAGCGTCACGGCGCCGACCTGGACGCCTGGCTCGGCTCCGCGAAGGCGGCCCCCACCGGCGGTGGCGAGAGCTTCGCCGAAGTCACCCGCCGCGTCGCCGCCACCCGCGACCGCCTCACCGCCCGCTACGCGGGCCGCACGGTCCTCCTGGTCACCCATGTGACGCCGATCAAGACCCTGGTCAGGCTGGCGCTCGGCGCCCCGCCGGAGGCCATGTTCCGGATGGAACTCTCGGCGGCCTCGGTGTCCGCGGTGGCGTACTACGCGGACGGGAACATGTCACTCAGGCTGCTGAACGACACGTCGCATCTGAGGTAGGAGGCAGGGAGCGCGGGCAGGCGGCGGGGCATCCACAACCGCCCCGCGCTTCGGTTGCCCCCGCCTCCGTCAGTCGCGCAGCGCCGCCGCCTCGCTAGCCAGCCGTTCCACCCGGGCCCAGTCCTTCGCCGCCACCGCGTCCGCCGGGATCATCCAACTGCCGCCCACGCAGCCGACGTTGGGCAGCTTCAGATAGGACGGTGCCAAGGTGGGCGAGATGCCGCCCGTCGGGCAGAACCGGGCCTGCGGCAGCGGCGAGGAGAGTGCCTTCAGATAGGCCGTGCCGCCCGCCGCCTCGGCCGGGAAGAACTTCATCTCGGTGATCCCGCGCTCCAGCAGTGCGACCACCTCGGACGTCGTCGATACGCCCGGCAGGAACGGCATCCCCGACGCCTTCATCGCGTCCAGCAGTGTGTCCGTCCAGCCGGGGCTGACCAGGAACCGGGCCCCCGCGGCGACGGTCTCGGAGACGTTCGACACGGAGATCACCGTGCCGGCGCCGACCACCGCGTCCGGCACCTCGGCCGCGATGGCCTTGATCGCGTCCAGGGCCGCGGCGGTGCGCAGCGTCACCTCGATGGCCGGGAGCCCGCCCGCGACCAGGGCACGGGCGAGCGGCACCGCGTCGGCGGCGTCCTCCAGGACGACAACGGGGACGACGGGGGCAAGGTCCAGCACAGAGGAGGTCATGCGCCCCATCCTGCCGCGCCCGCAGCATCGTACGCAACGAACGTTGCACATGCTGCAATGCGTGGATCCCCCTGGTCAGTGGAGTTCGGTCACCACGACATCGAGCGACCACGCCCGCCCGGCCCGCGCGGGGGCCTCGGCCTCCACCACGTACCCGAGCTCCCGCAAGGTCTCCACCAGCTCCGCGGGCCCCTTCGGCCGAGCGCCCGCCACCAGCAGATCGCGGACCAGCCGCCCCTTCGTCGCCTTGTTGAAGTGACTGACCACGGACCGCTTCTCGACCCCGTCCACCCTCTGGGAGTGCAGCACCCGCACACTCGCCGTGCGCTCTGCCACCTCACCCTTCGGCCTCCAGGCCGCGGTGTACGCGGACGACCGCAGATCCAGAACGAGCCCGTCCCCGGCCGCCTCCGGCATGACCTGTGCCATCGGGCCGCGCCAGTACGCCCCGAGCGCGCCGAGCCCCGGCAGCTTCACACCCATCGAGCAGCGGTACGAAGGAATCCGGTCGCCCACCCGCACGGCGCCCCACAGCCCGGAGAAGACCAGCAACGACCTGCCGGCCCGCCGCCCGGCCGCCGCGTCCAGGGAGGCCAGGTCCAGGGCGTCGTACAGCACCCCCGTGTAGATCTCCCCGGCCGGACGCGTCCCCGCCGTCCGCAGCTCGACGTTCTTCGCGATCTCCCCGCGCAGCCCCTCGCTCAGCCCGAGCACCTCACGGGCCTTCTCCTCGTCCGCCGCGCACAGCTCGACCAGCTCGTCGAGGACCGCGGCCCGCGCCGGGGCCAGCCCCGGCAGTGACAGCGTCTCCGGCTTCAGGGGTGCTCCGCGCCCCGACGCGGCCTTTCCTTCGGAGGGCGGCAACAGCACGAGCACGGCGGTTCTCCTTCGTACGCACAGGCAGGCGGGCCGCGGAGGCCCGCGCCCAGCGTACGGGGGCGCCGCAGACCCACCGGAGCCTGTCCGGCACCCGGGATGCCGCCCCGGCCGCCCCGCCATACGCTCGATCCATGCCCCGCCGCCATCTCCACATGACCGGGCCGGCCGACACCCCGCTGAGGGCGGCCCTGCGCAAGCTGCGCACCGAGCTCGACCTGCCCGACGGCTTCCCGCCCGCTGTCCTCGCCGAGGCGGCGCAGGCAGCGGTGGCCCCGGCGGTGTCGGGCCACAAGGACGAGACGGACCTGCCGCTCTTCACCATCGACCCGCCCGCATCGGCCGACCTCGACCAGGCCGTGCATCTCGAACGCCGCCGTCACGGCTTCCGCGTGCACTACGCCATCGCCGATGTCGCCGCCTTCGTACGCCCGGGTGGCGCACTCGATGCCGAGGCCCACCGCAGGGTGACGACCCTCTACTTCCCCGACGGCAAGGTCCCCCTCCACCCCACCTCGCTCTCCGAGGGCGCCGCCAGCCTCCTCCCCGGGCAGACCCGCCCCGCCGCGCTCTGGCGGATCGACCTCGACGCCGAGGGTGCCGTCGTCGCGACCTCGGTGCACCGGGCCCTCGTCCGCAGCCGCGCGAAGCTCGACTACGCGGGCGTCCAGCGGCAGATCGACACAGGCACCGCCGAGGAGCCCCTGGCACTGCTCCGGGACATCGGACGGCTCCGCGAGGAGCAGGAGGTCGCCCGCGGCGGCATCTCCCTCAACGTGCCCGAGCAGGAGGTCGTCGCGCGCGACAGCACATACGGCCTGGAATACCGCGCCCCGCTGCCCGCCGACGGCTGGAACGCCCAGCTCTCCCTGCTGACCGGCATGGCCGCCGCCCACCTCATGGCGGAGACCGGCACCGGCATCCTGCGGACCCTGCCGGTCGCGCCGGACGGCGCCGTGGCCCGGCTGCGCCGCTCGGCCGAGGCGCTCCACATCGACTGGCCGCACCACGTCCCGTACGCCCAGGTCGTCCGCTCCCTCGACCCGAGGAGGGCCGATCACGCCGCGTTCCTCCAGGAGTGCACCACGCTGCTGCGCGGCGCCGGCTACACCGTCTTCGAACGCGGTGAACTCCCCACCCCCGCCATCCATGCCGCGGTCGCCGACCTCTACACCCACTGCACCGCCCCGCTGCGCCGCCTGGTCGACCGGTACGCGGCCGAGCTGTGCCTCGCAGCGGTCGCGGAACACGACCCGCCCGAATGGGTCCTCGCCGCCCTGCCCGACCTGCCGAAGGAGATGGCGGACGGAACCAGGCGCGCCAACACGGTGGAGCGCGAGTGCGTCGACGTGGTCGAGGCGGCGCTGCTCAAGGACCGGATCGGCGAGATCTTCGACGCGTACGTGGTCGACGTGCTGGACCAGGAGCCCACCACGGGCACCGTCCACATCGACGTCCCCGCCGTCGTCGCCCGGATCGAGGGCGGCACGGAGAAGCTTCCGCTGGGGGAGCGGCTGCGGGTCAGGCTCGCCCAGGCGGATCCTGGCACCGCGAAGGTCCTGTTCGCCCCCGCGTGAGCGCGGCCACGACGGCGCCCGGGTCATCCGCATGGAACCGCACGGTCCGCGCCCACCCGCGCTTCCCGAGCGGCCGGACGAACTCCACCGGAGAGACCAGCTCCACGGTCACCGTCGTCTGACCGCCCACGACGAGGTCCAGCACCTCGTCCGCCCCTGTCCGCACCGGCCCGCCCTCGGGATATCTCCGCTCGACCCGTGCACCGGCCACCGCGCCGGCGGGAACCCGCAGGTCGAACAACCCCCCGTACCGAATGCGCAGCGCCCCGTCGGCGTCCACGACATGCGGCCGGGTCACACACGCGGCGTGGAGGGCGAGAACCAGGAGCACCCCGTACACATCGGCCACGAGCAGCACCGCGTGCACGACCGGCCACGGGACCAGCAGCGCCAGCATCACCGTCTCGACCAGGGCGACGAAGGCCAGCCCATACAGCATCGCGGTCTGCGGCCCGGTGTACGGGACGGCGAGGGCGCCCTCCGGCACACCGTGCCGCCGCCGCAGCACCCACAGCCCGAGACTGTGCAGGCCGCGCACCTCGTGCGCGAGGAGACGGCGCGCCTTGTCGGGTACGACGGCACGGAGCGCCGCGCCCATCGCCGCCCGCCGTCCGGCACCGGCCCGCCGCCCCGCGCGCCAGAGCCGCCACAGGGCCATGGCCTCGAACCCGAGCACGCCGATCACCAGGGCCTCGGCCCCGAGCAGCACCGCACCCGGAACCCGGGCCCCCGCCGCCAGGCAACCGCCCAGGCCCAGCTCGACCGTCAGCGCGGCGCCCACGGCCCACCGCGCGATCCGCACGCTCATCCCGTCCCCTTCCCCGCCACACGCGCCGACAGGGCCGCCATCACCCGGCGCACCACCTCGGCCTGCGCGGGCGCGTATTCGTCGAGCAGGGCCTGGCCGAACCCCGCCGTGACCGGCCCGTCGGAGGGGATCGCCGCCAGCACCTCGTCCGGTACGGCAGCGACCAGATCGGTGGCGAGCGCGGCGACCCGGGGGTCGTCCACGGGCGCCGCGACCAGTGCGTCCAGCCGCTCGTACAGCGTGTGCGCGGCCGGGTCCTCGGCCAGCGGCCTCAGCGCGGCATAGACCTCACTGCCGACGCCCGCCGTGTCCAGGAGCACCAGGTGCTCGCGGTCCTTGGCAGCCGTCGGGGAGTCGGTGACCACAGCCGCGCCCAGCAGCTCGGCCAGCGCGGGCGACACGGGCTCCTCGGCGCTCACCGGCCCGTCCAGCAGCCGGGCCAGCCGGCGCCGCCGCTCCCGGATCTCGTCCTCCTGCCGGGCCAGGTCGGCATCCAACTCGACGATCACGTCGACGAGTTCACGCCCGGAATCGTCGGCGAGGACGTCCCGTACCTCGTCCAGCCCGAGCCCGAGCTCGGTGAGACGCCGGATCCGGGCCAGCACCACGGCATCGCGCACGCTGTAGGCGCGATAACCATTGGGCCGGCGCGCGGGCTCGGGAAGCAGTCCGATGTGGTGGTAGTGCCGGATCGCCCGCGAGGTGACCCCGACGAGCGCGGCGATCTCTCCGATGCGCATGGAGCCAGTAGAAACCTTGACGCTGCGGCAAGGTCAACCGCGCACCCCACCCGTCCGCATCTGACAACCGCGCTCCCTCCTGTGCCACGATCGAGGGAAGCACTCCCATCTCACGGACGGCGGATCCATCGATGTCCCCATCTGGCGGGCGACCGAGGAAGGGGCGTGACATGACTGCGATGCCGCACGAACCGCTCACGCAGGCGGACGTCCTGCTGGAGGGCTTCCTGGCGCTGGATACGCCGGAGGGCTTCCGGGCCGAGCTCATCGAGGGGGACATTGTCGTGACGCCGCCGCCGGACGGGGACCACGAGGACTGCATCGGCCTGATCCTGGAGCAAGTGATCACCCACGCACGCACGAAGATGCAGTTCTCCGGGAACAAGGGACTGAAACTGGAAAGCGGTGGACGCTGCCCCAGGAACCACGTCATCCCCGATGGCACCTTCGCCCCCACCGAGCTGCGTCTGTACCGGGGAGCGGACCCCTGGATGCCGTGCGAGGGAGTGGCCCTCGTCATCGAGGTCACCTCGACCAAGCCCCGGGCCGACCGCACGGACAAGCGGCACTGCTACGCCCGCGGACCCATCCCCCTGTACCTGCTGGTCGACCGCGAGGAGTCCTCGGTGACGCTGTTCAGCGAGCCGGAAGGGGACGACTACCGTCAGCACTGCACGATCCCGTTCGGCAAGTCGCTCACCCTTCCGGCCCCCTTCGCCTTCGACCTGGCGACCGAGGCGTTCATCTGAGCCACCCCGTCCGGCGCCCCCGGCCGGGCGGGTAGCATGGTCGGCACGGCAGACGAGCCGGGCGGACGGCCGCGTGGGGATCCTCGGATCTCCCCGAGGAACGTCCGGGCTCCACAGGGCAGGGTGATGGCTAACGGCCACCCGGGGTGACCCGCGGGACAGTGCCACAGAAAACAGACCGCCGGGGACCTCGGTCCTCGGTAAGGGTGAAACGGTGGTGTAAGAGACCACCAGCGCCTGAGGTGACTCAGGCGGCTAGGTAAACCCCACCCGGAGCAAGGTCAAGAGGGGCCGTCGCGAGACGGCCCTGCGCGAATGTTCGAGGGCTGCCCGCCCGAGTTCGCGGGTAGACCGCACGAGGCCGGCAGCAATGCCGGTCCTAGATGGATGGCCGTCTCCCCGGCCGCCGCGAGGCGACCGGGCGACAGAACCCGGCGTACAGCCCGACTCGTCTGCCGCCACCTGCGGCTTTGCCTTCGAAAGGGCCTCTGACCTGCGTCGGAGGTCCTTTCCGGGCTTTCAGGGGCTTGCTGCTTCGGGCGACAAAAAGTCCCTCGAAAGTCCCTCGGACAGCGCTGAAAGTCCCTGAAAAGTCCCTGAGGGACCGAGGTTCAGAGCAGGTGCCGGTTGGGCGCCTGCGCGGCGTTCGCGTACTCAGGCACTGCCACGACCGTTACGCCGGAGTCTTCCAGAATCTCGGTGCCTTCAGCACCGGCAACGAAGGTGTCGGGCTCGCTCCAGGCGGTGACGACGCGGCGAAGGCCGGTGTCCCGGATGAGCTGGGCGCAGGGACGAGGGCGGGATGCTCGCTTGGCACAGGGTTCCAGGGAGCTGTATGTTCTCGCGCCGGCCCATCCCCTACCCGCAGGGCGGCTGGCCGAAGTACCTCCGTCAGCTGGGCCTCTACGGCTTCACCGGCCCGGCCCTAAAACGCTTCCGACAACTCCAACAGGGGCCCCTGGAACGCGCCGAGGGAGTGGAGATGCTGCGCTTCGTCGAACACGGCCACGCCGTGCAGATGATCCCTGTCGTGGACGACGGCGTAGCAGTGGACACACCAGAAGACCTCGCGCGAGCCGGCCATCTGCTCGCCGCCGGTGCATCCACCGGCGGCCTGGTGCGTTGATGTTCACGCTCCTACTCATTGGACACGAGCGCTGCACCGGGTGGCTACACCAGGACGGGAAGCGCTGCGAGCCCGCGAACGAGTCGAGTGCGCCGCCATTCTGGGGAGTGCCGACACAGCGATGGATGCTATGGCCGAAGCCGAGATGAGCGGCGGCGTCTCGGTCCAAGTCGAGCAGGTCCGGCGACGGGAACCGCTTTGGGTCGCGGTCGGCGGTTCCAAGAGCGACCAGCAGATCGACGCTCTCGCCGACGCCGGATGCAGCCGGATCTTCGCGGACAAGAACGCCGAACGCGCTGCCCTGTCGGCTGTGGGCCATGTTCGCCTTCCGGCCCGCGCAGCACCGGCGTGAGGACCGCAAGCCGCGGCCGGGTTCCACGAGGGGAAACGCAAGGTCCGATACCCGCCAGCGCCGACTTCCACCATGTCGCAGTCTGAAGGAGGTGGTCAGATGCCGGGCCCGGCCGACCACCGGAACCACCTCTTTCCGAAAGGTTTCTCCATGTCTTCCCGTCTGGACTCCAAGGTTTTCGTCGTCACCGGCGGCTCCTCCGGCATCGGTCTCGCGGTCGCCCGGCGGCTCGCCTCGGAAGGCGCTGCTGTCGTCATCGGCGCCCGCCGCAAGGACGTCGGTGAGGAGGCCGCCGGGAACATCCGCGCTACGGGTGGTCGGGCGCTCTTCGTTCCCGCGGACGTCTCCGTCGAGGCCGACGCCGCCGCCCTGGTCGCGGCGGCGGTTTCCGAATTCGGCCGCCTGGACGGGGCGTTCAACAATGCCGGCGCCATCAACGCGTCCGGCCCGGTGTCCAGCATCGACGGCGCCGCGTGGAACGCCGAGATCGCGCAGAACGTCACCAGCGTCTTCAACTGCCTCAAGCACCAGATCCCGGAGGTCCTCAAGACCCGCGGAGCGGTCGTCAACAACGCCTCCAACATGGGTGTCGTCGCGCTGCCCGGCGTCGCCCCGTACGTCGCCGCCAAGCATGCGGTCGTGGGCCTGACCCGGGCCACTGCGCTCGAAGTCGCTGAGCAGGGCGTGCGGATCAACGCCATCACCACGGGCGGCGTCGACACGCCGCTGTCCCGCGGTTCCATGATGACCAGCGATGCGGCCGTCGCGCAGATCTCAGCGATGCACCCGGTGAACCGCATCGCCCAGCCCGAGGAAATCGCCCCGCTCGTGGCGTTCCTGCTGAGCGATGAAGCCTCGTTCATAACCGGTGCGGCCCTCGCGATCGACGGCGGATTCACCACCCGCTGACCTGAAGGTCCCCCCGGCCGGTTCCGAAGCTGGTCTCGCCGTCCCAGAGTCCTTGTGGTCCGCGTAGCCGGATCACGTTGCCGTGACCCGGCTACCCGACCACAGTGCCGCAGAGCCGCCCCGGTGAGACAACGACCAGGGCGGCCCTGCGAGTGGCGCGGGTCAGGCTGTGCGGCCGAACGCCGTGGACTTCCACTGACACTCTGGTGGGTCACGGCGTCCCAACCGAGCTGTTGCTCGCGGGTGGTGGATGTGGCCACCTGCCACCCGCAACGCCCTACCTTGAGCTTGGCACCAAGGCCCGCACCAGAGACGGCGCTTGCTCACTGTTTCCGTGAGGAGTTACGGCTCAGGGCGGCCGAGAGGTTCGCCCAGGGTGAGGCGAGCTCGGTGATCGCCAAGGACCTGCGGGTCAGCGTCCGCTC